>CAUZFM010000041.1:0-23445 GCA_963579235.1 uncultured Binatia bacterium (SeqCode) | reverse complement strand
TCGTCGGCAGCTGGCGTCGTCGGCGCGCAGGTGTCGCCGAGTATACCGGCTGCGCAGGTCTGCACGCCCGTCGCCGCGCACACGCCCACGCCGCAGCTGGTGGCCTGGGCAGCGAAATCTTCGTCCGCCACCCCGTCGCAATCGTCATCAAGACCGTCGCAGATGGCGTCGTCGGCAGCTGGCGTGCCCGGGGTACAGGTGATCTCTATTGCTCCCCCCACGCACGATTCCACTCCGGAGGCCGTGCAAGCACCAGTGCCACAAGTCGCGCTCGCGCCAACAAAATCCTCGTCGAAAAAGCCATCGCAATCTTCGTCAATGCCGTCACAGGTCGCATCGTTCGGTGCGCCCACCCCCGTGCAAACGCCCGCAACACAGGTATCCACGGTCGTGCAGGCTACGCCATCATCGCAGGGCGTCTGGTCGGCTACCGAGGGGTGCGAACAGGCGCCCGCGCCGTCACAGACATCGTCACTACAGGAGTTACCATCGTCGGTGCACGCGGTACCGGCTGGATCAGCACAAGCCTGTAAAGCCTCGTTGCAGGTATCCCCGCACTCAACGGCCGGGCAAACCACACCGTCGTGAACAACACAACTTCCCGCCGAGCAGCTGTCAGTTCCGTTGCAGAATACGCCATCGTCACAGCTTCCTGTTTCAAAGCTACAGGACGCCGAGCAACAGTCGCCTGGCAGGTTGTTGCCATCGTCGCATTGCTCGCCGGCTTCGATAACACCGTCACCGCAGACCGGACCGCCACCACAAACAACTCCGTCGTCTGCCGTACCCGGGACACCGTCGCAACCACACACCACCTGGGTGAGCGCCTGGCATAAGTTGATGTCCCTGCAGCCTGCGCCCGACGGGTGGCTACCCACCCCCGAGCCGATGTAGCAAGACTGGCCACCCGGTGAGCCCAGCAGGGTGGAGTCAAAAACCAGGTGGAGCACCGGCGCTCCGGCCAGTGCCGACAAGGCCGAACTGCCTGCGCGTACTATGAATCCAGCACCATCAGGGGGATCGCTGGTGACCGGAAACACACCGGTAGTCGCACCCGTAGAGTCTTGGAAGGTAAGCGCGATGCAATTCGTCCAGAGGTTTTCGCCGGCATCCTCGAGCTGGAGGTTCACCACGGCGACGGACGGATTATCCGAACACTGAAACGCACCGGCTGCTAACACGTTGTGATGGTCAGCCAGCGATATTTCAGGAAAAAGCGCCCCTCCCGGGAGTAGCACAAAAAGAAAAACCCAAGCAGCCCTGCGGCAAGCCTTCACCGACATACGTCACCTCGTTTACTGGGATCACGGATCCCGTTTTTGCCAGAGTGACAGTTTGGCGGGAGGCTGTCTGTCCCCCAAAGGGGTAAATAGAGAGGGCCGATCAAAAAAAAGCCCCCCCTTTCGAGAAAGCCGGTGCTTCGCAGCACGGGGGTACTGGCAACGGGGCTACTGGCAACGGGGGTTTTTACTATACGGAAACAGCCCTGGCCGCTTCTACCGAAGTTGAGAAGTTCAGCCGCTCTCGCCCAGGAGCTTGACGACCTCGGGATCCCGAGTGCCAACGAGTATGGTCGTGACCGGGCTTTCCTCCCAGGCCTGCAGGCGGTCGAGGATCCGTTCGCGGGAACCGGCCAACGACACCGCATCGGCCAACGCGTCGGGCACTGCGGCCATCGCTTCGTCGCGCTTGCCTTCGAAAAACAAGGATTGGATCTTTTCGGCCGCGTCAGCGTAGCCGAGCCTGCCAATCAGTTCCTTGTGGAAATTGCGCCCCTTGGCACCCATGCCGCCTATGTAGAAAGCCAGCATGAACTTGACCGTCGAAAGGGCCTGCTCAAGATCATCGTTCATGACCACCTGCACCGGACAGGCGATCTCGAAACCGGGACGCAGGTTCTCAAGCGAGTCAGCGTAGACGTCAAAGCTATCGGGCGAAATGAACAACGGCAGCCAACCGTCGCATATCTCGGTCGCCATCTTCACGTTTTTTGGGCCCTCGGCGCCCAGGTAGATCGGCAGGTCGGCGCGCAGGGGCTTGTTGATGAGTTTGAGCGGTTTCCCGAGGCCGCTGCCGCCGTCGAGCGGCAGCTGGTAGTGGTCGCCGTCGAAGGTCACCGGGCCCTCGCGCTTGAGCATCGTGCGAAGCAACTCTATGAACTCGCGGGTGCGGGCCATCGGGCGCGGAAACGGTTGCCCGTACCAGCCCTCCACGACCTGCGGACCCGACACGCCGATGCCCAGGATGAGGCGCCCTCCCGACAGGTGGTCCATCGTCATGGCGGTCATCGCCGTGCAGGCAGGCGTGCGCGCCGATATCTGCACCACCGAGGTGCCCAGCTTTATGCGACTGGTGCGCGCTCCTACCCAGCTCAGGTACGAGATCGCGTCCGAGCCATAGGCCTCGGCCGTCCACACCGAGTCAAAGCCAACGTCCTCGGCCAGCTTTACCAACTCGATGGGATCCTCGGGCCCCATCATCCAGTAGCCCAGCTGCAGTCCGAACTTCACGACATCCACCTCCCGATCGGGGTGTTCCAGAGAAATTTGATCGCCTTGCGCATACCGTCGGCACCCTTGGCGTCAAACGGGTACCACATCTGCTCGCGGTCGTTGTTAAAGCGGTCGATGACCACCGGCATCAGGTGGCTGTATCCAAGCAACCCGCTCTCGGAGTTGACCGAGCCCACGCCGCTCTGCTTGAGTCCGCCGAAGGGCGCCTCGGTGACGCCGTAGACGACCTCGGAATCGTTCACACAGGCCGATCCCGATTCGATCTGCCTGGCCAGCGCGAGACCCTTGCGCTTGTCGGCCGTCCACACGCTCGAGCTCAGCCCGTAATCGCTGTCGTTTGCCAGGCGCAGGGCTTCTTCTTCGTCGCTCACTTTCATGACCGCTACCACAGGCCCGAATGTCTCTTCTTTCATCAGGACCATGTCGTGGGTCACGCCGGTGACAACGGTGGGTTCAAAATACAAACCGTCGGCATCCTTCACCCGCCCTCCCCCGAGCACCACAGTCGCGCCTTTCTCCAGCGCGTCGGCGAGGTGGGCCTCGATGACCTCCAGCTGAGGTGGCCAGATTATCGGTCCCATGTCGGCATCGCCGCCGGTAGTTATAGCGCTGCAGTACTTGACAACCTTGTCGACGAATTCGTCGTATATGTCTTCGACAACGTAGATGCGCTCCACCGCCATGCACACCTGCCCCGCGTTCATGCAGGCCCCGAACACGGTGCCCGCGGCAGCCCTGTCGAGATTGGCGTCGGCGCAAACGATGGCCGGATCCTTGCCGCCCAGCTCCAGGGTGCAGGGAATGAGCCTTCGCCCGCAAACCTCGCCAATCTTGCGCCCGGTCCGCACGCTGCCGGTGAACGAGATCTTGTCAACGTCGGCGTCTACCAGAGCGGCCCCGGTTTCGCCGTCACCCGGCAACACCTGCAGTACGCCCGGCGGCAGACCGGCTTCCTCGAAAATCGAGCCCACCATTGCGCCCGTGTTGGGCGTGACTTCCGACGGCTTGAGCAGCACCGCGTTACCCGCCAGTAAGGCCTGGGCCACGGGATTGACCGACAGGATAAAGGGGCCGTTCCAAGGCGTTATGACTCCCACCACGCCAAGCGGCCTGTGCAACAGGTGCAGGCTCTTCATGGGCCCGAGCAGGTGCATCCAGCGACGCCGATCGCGCAGCAAACGGGGGGCGCGCTTGGCAGCCCAGGTCAGTGCGTCACAGGCGGCGAGCACCTCCATGGCCAGTGTTTCCTGGGCCGTACGGCCGGTCTCCGACATCGACATTGCTGCTATTTCTTCGCTGCGACGAACTATGACCTTGACCGCCTTCTGTACAAGCGCGGCACGGTCCTTCAGTGACACCCGGGCCCAGGCCGGTTGCGCGGCCCTGGCAGCCTCTGCCGCGGCGTTCACGTCGTCAGCCGTGCTCACCTCGATGACACCGAGTTCCTCCATCGTGGCCGGGTTCTTGAGTGACAAGCGCCGCCTTCCCGAGGCCCCCCGCTCTATTTCTTCAACTATCGCCATCTATGCCAGTCCTCCGCAGACCTAAAGCCAGCACTCTAGCCGTGGGTCACGCCACAGGAAAGTCACGGCCCACCGCGCGTTGGAAAACCCGACCAAAGAATGACTGCAGAAAAAATTGGCCCGGAAGACCAATGAGCGAAGTTTCATCAAGGGGATTAACATTTAGTCTCCCGCCGTAACACCGCCCTTGAGCATGCACGCACCGCACACCCCTGGCGGGCACAAGTTGTCGTTCAAGTAACAAAGCTCGCCCTCCTTCGGATCCCCTATGCCGTAGGTCTCGCCCCAATAGCTGTGGAACGGGGCTGAAAACCCCGGGGGCTGCACGCCGTCGCCCAAGGTGATAAACTCCAGTGGATTGCTCGTGACGGGAGGGAGTAGATGAAAAAGGCAGATTTTTTGAGGCTGGTGACCGTGTTCGGCGCCGCAGCGCTGCTGACGATAGGCGGTTGCGCCAACAAGGAGGCCGATGCGCCCGGCGACGCCAACAATGCCGCTGATGAAGCCGAGGTCAATGCAGCACTGGCCGATACAGTGACGACCGACAGTGGACTGGTCTACGAGGTGCTCATAGCCGGCGACGGACCCAAGCCGGGGCCGTCGGACTCGGTGACGGTGCACTACCGCGGCACGCTACTCAACGGCAAGGAGTTCGACAGCTCCTACTCGCGCGACAAACCAGCGACCTTTGGCGTCAGCCGAGTTATAAAAGGATGGACCGAGGCCCTGCAGCTGATGGACGTGGGCTCAAAGTGGAAGCTGACGATCCCGCCCGAACTGGCCTACGGCAAGCGTGGAGCCGGCAGAGATATAGGCCCGGACGAAACCCTGGTATTCGAAGTCGAGCTGCTGAAGATCAACTGACGTTGCAGGCAAGGCCAGCGGACTCGCCCGTCGCCGCCTCTCTTCAGAAAGTCCACAGCGTCCACCAGCGCGGCTTGAAGCGCTCCTCGCAGGCCGGTAGCTGACGGCGGTACTGGTCGGCGCGACGTTGCACCTTGTGGGCCACGTCGACCAGCCACTGCTTGCCTACATAGCTACGACGGCTGTAGCCACCATCTCCCTCGTGGTAGGCGAGGTACAGGCTGTAGGCGTTACCCGGTTCTATGCCGTTGCGCTTAACGCTGCGCGCCGCGTACCAGCCGATGAAGTCCACCGCGTCGTCAAAGTCGTCGCGGTCGGCACCCCGGCGGCCGACCGATTCCTGGTATTCTTTCCAAGTGGTATTGATGGCCTGGGTGTAACCGTAGGCAGACGACGGGCGGCGCCCGGGTAGTACCCAAAGAAAACGCTTGCGCTCAGGACGGGCCCGGGCCTGGAAGCGAGACTCCTGGTAGATAAAAGCCAGCTGTACGTGCACCGGGATACCCCAGCGTTTCTGGCTGCGAGCAGTGGCCCTGTACCAGGAACGTTCGGCGTCGAATATCGAACAACTGTCGGTAAGATCCATCGGGGCCTGGGCGCCACAAGCCGAGACTCCCAGGGACAGGACCACCGCGAGCCCCGCCACGCCACCACTTCCGGACCACACCACTAAGCCAGCTTACTGCCCGCGGACGAGATTTCCCAGCCCCCTCGTGAACCTTCTCCGGGTGAGGCGCGTATTGCCGACATGACAGGAGCTCTAAGCAACCAACCCGCCGTCCTCTCCCCGCCCCCCGGAAGGGGGGCAATATCTTAGGTATGTATCAATTTGACCCCCTTGACAGGGGGGGCGGCAATATGGTGACATCCCCGCGGGGTAGGCTCGGTTTGTGAACCAAGACCTTCCCCAAGGAAAGCCACCATGAGAAGACTTGTACTGACTACGACTCTTTACGCTTCGCTTCTGACCCTGCCGGTAGCCTCCCCCGCAAACGCGGCTACCCTGCTCCTCGATTTTGAATCTTTTGCCAACGGGCAGGTTCTGCAGCCTGGCGCGCTCGGTAACGGAATCACGATGCAACTCGACCCCCACGATGACGACGAAGTACCCGTGGTTTTCAATTCAAGCTGCGTACACTCACAGTGCGCGCCCGGTTTTGACGACGACCTCGAGACCCCGGGACAGGGCCACGGAAACACCGTTGCACTGAACAACATCCTGGCCCTCGAGGAGGAGGACGACTACCGACGATCACCGGGAGGCAGCCACAGCAGCGACGACCAAGAAGACACCTGGGTTTTTATCTTTGACCCGCCTCTCAAGGTGCTGGGCCTGACCGTCATCAACGTGGAACACGGAGACTCTGGCAGCCGGATTGAGCTGCGGGGGCCCGGACAACAGCTGCAGCTGATACCCCTGGCGCTTCTCGGCGAGAACTCGGTACAGAGAGTAAGCGTGATAGACCCCTTCCTGGCAACAAGCATGGTACTCGTACTCGATGACGATGCGGCCATAGACGACTTGTTCGTAACCGACGGCTGCGGCGACGGCATACTGGACCCCGGCGAGCAGTGCGATGACGGCAACGATGACGATGGAGATTGCTGCAGCAAAAGCTGCGAAATCCAGGGCAACGGGACAACGTGTGATGACGGAAACCCGGCGACCACCAGCGACGTATGTAGCGCCGGCACCTGCGAAGGTGTTGACCTCTGCGCCGGCGTGACCTGTACAGCACTTGACTATTGCCACCTGGCAGGCTCTTGCGAGCCCCTGACCGGCCTCTGTAGCGACCCGGAAGCTCCCGATGGCACGGCCTGCGATGACGGGGATCCCGTGACCGTCAATGACTCGTGCACCACCGGTAGCTGCGAAGGCGTGGACCTGTGTGTCGGCGTCGCCTGTACGGCCATTGACGAATGCCACCTGGCTGGAGCCTGCAGTCCGCTCACAGGGCTTTGCACCAACCCCGAGGCGCCCAACGGTATACCATGCGATGACGGGGACCCGGTGACCGTCTTTGACTCGTGCGACGACGGTACCTGCGAAGGCGTGGACCTGTGTGTCGGCGTCGCCTGTACGGCCATTGACCAGTGCCACGTGGCCGGCACTTGCGACCCCTTGACGGGAACCTGCGATAACCCTGATGCAGCCAATGGCACGCCCTGCGACGACGCTGACCCGGTAACGTCCAGCGACACCTGCACCGATGGCACCTGCGAGGGAGTGGACCTGTGCGCTAGCGTGGACTGCAGCGGCCTCGAAGGAGCCTGCACAACAGCCGCCTGCGATTACACGACCGGCGCCTGCGTCGTGACGCCGATCAACGAGGGCGGCGCCTGTGATGACGGCAGCGTATGCACCACTGTTGACACGTGCAGCAGTGGCTCCTGCCTGGGAGCGTCGCCGATTAGCTGTGATGACACGAACCCCTGCACCGACGACGGTTGCGATGCCATCACCGGGTGCACCTTTACCAACAACTCGATCCCCTGCGTAGATGGGTTCGACTGCACAACCGACGATAACTGCCTCAATGGCGCCTGCCAGGGCACACCCCAGATAGCCAGTTGCGAGGACAATAACCCGTGTACCATCGACGCGTGCGACATCGCCAGCGGCTGTATTTATGCCACCAACACGTCGGGCACCTGCAACGACGGAGACCTGTGCACGGAGAATGACATCTGCGTTGCCGGGACCTGTCAATCCGGGGACACGGTCACCTGCAACGACAGTAACCAGTGCACGACAGACAGCTGTGTGCCGGCGACGGGATGCTCATATGTGGACGACGATAGCGCTCCTTGCGACGATGCCGACGAGTGCACCTCGGGCGAAAGCTGCTCGGCCGGGGTATGCGGGGGAAGTTCCGTTGTCACCTGTGACGACACTAACGGATGCACAGACGAAACCTGTATACCGACCACAGGTTGCAACTACACCGACAACACCAACCCCTGTAACGACGGCGACGCCTGCACGACGAGCGATACCTGCTCGGCTGGCGCCTGCGTTGGCGGCGTAGCGCCCGACTGTAATGACTTTGAAGTATGCACGGACGACAGCTGCGTGCCGGCGACCGGCTGCGAATATGCCGATAATACCGCCAATTGCGACGACACCAACGAGTGCACGACCGGCGATACCTGCTCGGCTGGCGCCTGCGTTAGCGGCCCGGCTCCCAACTGCGACGACTCGAACGTGTGCACCACCGACGCGTGCGACCCCACGACCGGTTGTGTCAACGCAGCCAACAGCCTGCCCTGCGAGGACGGCTTGTTCTGCAACGGCACCGATACCTGCTCGGCTTCTGAGTGCGGCCACACCGGAGACCCGTGCACGGGTCTCTTGGAGTGCAACGACCAGTGCAATGACGTCAGCGACGACTGTCTCTCCGTGACTTCTGTCCCCTGCGACGACGGAGACATCTGCACGCCCGATGATACCTGCGACGGCGCAGGTATCTGTGTCCCGACCGGTACGAGCTGCGGTGACGGCGTACTGCAAGGCAGTTGCGCCGAGGAATGCGACCCTCCCGACGGGACCACGTGCGACGTGGACTGCACGCTGCTCCCCTACTGTGGCGACGGCACCGTGGACCCCGATGAATTCTGCGACGATGGCAACGACCAGGCCGACGACGGTTGTTTCGACTGCGGCCTGGAAAGTGGGGAACTATTCTGCTTCGAGGGCAACTCGGCGAATCCGAGCCGCAAGTCCAATGAAATCGTCTTCGAGTCAGCTGCAGACTACTCGGGTAATAACCCCGACGGCAACATCGAGATCTTCGTCTTCAGCCGTAAAGAATACGACAAACAAATCCGCCAAGGCACCGACCCCACAGTCGCTCTTTCGGCAGCCATGACCCAAATCACCGATACAACTTCGCTCGTCTTCGGAGTAGACAACAACAACGAGAACCCGACCTTGAACGGTTCTGGGAGGTTCGTAGCCTTCTCTTCAAACTCGGACCTCACCGGCTCTAACCCCGACGGCAACACCGAGGTCTTCCACCTCGATCGTCGTCGCGACCGCTTGCTGCAGATCAGTCAAAGCGTGGGCGCCTCCAACAATCACCCCAATATGCGGGCAACCCGCGCCCGCCGGCTGCTGTTCGACTCCGACGGTGACCTGGTGAACTCCTGCGTGGGTGGGGACAATGACAGGAACTCCTGCGGTTCTGACGCCGACTGCCCAGGGTTGGTCTGCGACGACCCGGCCCGCTGTCCCGACGCTCCCGCGAAATGCGGCAATCCCGAAGGTAATCGTGAAATTTTCATGTGGAAGCGCGAGCTGGTGGGGCCCACTGCCCCCGCACCGATACCGGGGCTCCAGCAACTGACGGCCGCCGAGAGTGGCATCAGCGTGGTCGGCCACAGCGTCAATTTCAACTCTGCGGCTATACCGTTCTCGAGCACCGCGGACCTGCTGGCCACCAACCCCCCCGGCACCGAGGGAGAGCGGTCCTTGTACCGTATCCAACGCAAGGCGACCCAGCTGGTACAGGTAACCACCCCTTACCCTTCCGGGTTTTTCAGTGAGAGCCCCAGCCAGAGCCGCAAGCGTTTTATAGCCTTCGCCTCCGATGCCGACCTGGTGCCAGGCTCCAACAGTGACGGAAACGTGGAAATCTTCCTGTGGGACGCCAACCTGCTGTCGTCGCCCTACACCCAGGTGACCAACACCGCGGGCTGTACCAACGCGATGCCCAGCGTGGGAGCGATAGCTCGTTTCATCGCCTTCCAGTCCACCTGCGATCTGCTGGGCAACGGCAGCAACTCGGGCCAATCCATCTTCCTCTACGACCGAGACAAGGACGGCTTTGCCAGCGGCATAGTACTCAAGGGCCCCGGTGGCTACGACGCGTCACGCCCCCAGGTCAGCAGGATAGTGCGGGTAATCATCTTCGAGGCCGACCCCGGCGGTATGGCCCCACAGCAGGTGTGCGTGTTCAACGTGCGCAAGGGGCTCTTCGAGGGCTCAACGGTGCCAGCGAAACCATGACCGGTGGCCAGCTCCTGGGCCACAGCACTGCCCCCTCGCGAGACAATCCTCAGCGTCCCTGCTAAATGCGCTCGGCTACCGGGAAGAAACCGACCGTCGAGTTATCCTGGTTGAGAAACCAAGCTACCCCGCGGACTGGCCTGAGCAGCGGCGACAAGTAGAATACTGTGGCCGCCGCCCTTGAGCCCTTCGATAACTGTAATGAAAGCGCTGGTATTCGAAAACAAAGTCTTGCGCACCGTCGCCACTGCCCTGCTCTCGCGCGCCTGGCCGGCTGCCTGCGTGGGTCCGACCTCCCCCCTGCAACTACGCGATTTGGCCGAACCCGGGTTGCCGGGTGCCGAGTGGCTGCGCCTTCAGACACGACTGTGCGGGCTCTGCGGCAGCGACTACAAGCAGGTGTTTCTTAACGGCTCGATCGACAACCCCATGACCTCGCTCATATCCTTTCCCCAGGTGCTGGGCCACGAGGTTGTAGGCGTGGCGCGTGACTGTGGTAACGAGGTCGGCGGCATTGAGCCGGGCGACCGCGTGCTGCTCAACCCGTGGTTGTCCTGTGAACCTCGCGGGCTCGAGCCCTGCCGCTGGTGCGCAGTTGGTGAGTTGGCGCAGTGCGAAAACTTTGAACGCGGCTCGCTGGCGCCCGGCATTCACCACGGCAACAGCGCCGACGCCCACGGTGGCTTTGCCGAATCGCTGGTGGCCCACCGCTCGCAATGCTTCGTACTGCCCCCCGACATCACCGACGAGCAGGCCGTGCTCGCCGATCCTTTCTCGGTGTCCTTGCACGCCACGCTGTTGCGACCACCCCCCGATGACGGTTGCGTGCTGGTGTACGGCTGCGGCACGCTGGGGCTGTGCCAGGTAGCAGCGCTGAGGCTTCTGTGGCCCGACTGCCGCGTATTGGCCGTGGCGCGTTTTCCGCAGCAGGCCCGCCTCGCGGCCCAACTGGGCGCCCAGGTTGTAATCGACCACAAGCCCGAGCTCTCCTTGATTGAGCGCGTAGCCGACGAAACCAGGAGTCCCCTGCGCAGGCCCTGGCGGGGGCTGCCCATGCTGACCGGCGGCGTCGACGTGGTCTACGACACGGTCGGGATGCCCTCGACACTCGAAGTCGGGCTGCGAGTGGCGCGCCCGCACGCTGCGGTAGTAGTCACGGGTGTGGAGAAGTCGGCGCGCTTCGAGTGGACGCCGCTTTATTTCAAAGAGATTGCCCTCGTCGGCTCCAGTGGCTTCGGTCATGAAACCGTAAACGGCTCGCGCCGGCACGCCTTTGAACACTACATCGACTGGACGCGAGAGGGCCGCCTCGACCTCAGCCCCTTGATCACCCACCGCTTTGGCCTGGCCGAGTACCGGGAAGCGTTCATGGCCTGCCGACGACAGGACCGCAGCGAGGCGGTGAAGGTGTTGTTCGAGTTCCCGGCCTAGACGACGGCCGTCAATCTCCGCTAGCGGCAAGCGCGGCTGCGGCATCGTGAAAAGCCCGCACGGTAAACTCGAGCAAGCGATCGTCGTGTGCCGTGCAAAGGAAAAACTTTTCGTGGGCCTTGAGCACGCCTCGTTCGAGCAACAGATGCGCAAACTCGGTCTGCCGGCCACGGTTGGTCGCCAGGGTATCGCGATGGTTGCGCGGCGGTCGCGGCAGAAACCAGGCTTCGAAAGCCGTGTCGTGGCCGCTACTGCAAGCCTCGATGCCGGCCGCGGCAAAGGCCGCGTCCAGGCCCGCGCGTAAGCGCTGCCCCGACGCTGCAAGACGCTCGTAGACACCGGGTCGATCCAACTCGGCGAGGGTTGCCAACGCGGCCACGCAAGACACCGGGTTACCCGAGAAGGTGCCAGTCTGCATAACACCACCCGCGGCAGGCTCGCGGCCCGGCCGCAGGTATTCCATTATTTCGGCAGTGCCACAGAGCACCGCCAGCGGATGACCGCCGGACACCGTCTTGCCGAGCGTCGCTAGATCCGGCACGACGCCGTAAGCCTCCTGGGCGCCTCCCCGGGCCAGCCGAAACGCAGTCACCATCTCGTCAAAGACCAACAGCGCGCCGCTGCTGTCGGCCAAACGCCTTAGCCCGGCCAGAAAACCTTCGGCCGGAACCAGCGTGCGCTGCATGGGCTCAACGATTATAGCCGCGACCTCGGCACCCTGCTCGGCCAGCAGCTCGCCGGTGGCTGCCAGGTCATTGTAGGGGGCCACCAGTACCGACTCGGTCACCGCCCCGGGCAACCCGGCGCTGTTGGGTACCGCCAGCGGTCGGGTGGCTGTACCCCCGGGGGCGGCCTGCCCTTCGCCGAGACCCGTCGTCCACTGGTTGGAGTGCAGGGATTCGTCGCCCATCCCGTGAAACGCGCCCTCGAACTTGAGAATTTTCTGCCTGCCGGTGACCGCGCGCGCGAGCCTGAGCGCGCAGCTAACCGACTCGCTCCCCGAGCTGTAAAAACTCACGGCCTCGGCACAGGGCACGCGATCAACCACGGCCTGGGCCAGCTCAACGGCGCGTTCGTTAAGGGCGAGGTAGCTCGAGCCGTCGGCGAGCTGGCGACCAACGGCCTCAACGACGGCCGGGTGGGCGTGCCCCAGTATCATGGGCCCCGAGCCCAGCAGGTAATCAACGTAATCGTTACCGTCGCTGTCGGTCACTATTGCGCCGCGGGCCGAGGCCACGAGCAACGCGTCATCCGCAAGACCGGTGTTGCTGCGCACGCCCGAGGGAAGCAGCCGCGCCGCCTGCTCGAGCAGCCGCCGGCTGCCCTCTGTCCGGGGATTGCGCGCGCGCGCCGGCAGGTCGCCCGCAAGTGGGGACTCCCCGGCGCCTGGGGCACGGCGGTTCACAGCGGCAGGCTCTCCTCGAGTTCGACGCCGAAAGCCTGCATGTAAGCCGCGTACCTATCGTGCATCACGACGTCGTCGAGCCCATAGTCGGCTGCCTTGTAAGTGTGCAGCCCGTACTTGCCGTGCGGGTTTTCCTGGCGCCACTCGCCCAGCCTGCTCTCGCCTTCGCCGGCCAGCTCGAGGCCGAAGTGATCGTAGACCCTGCGCACAGCGGCCACTGGATCCGACAGGACCTCGCGAAAGTTGAGGTCAAAGAACCGATCCTCGCGGCCTTTTCTCACCTCCATGGTGTGCTCAAGGCGTCGTGCCCAAAGCTCCATGCGCCTGCGGCCTATCTCGTGGCGATCGACACCGGTTTCGTAAAGCGCGCGCCAGCCGGACACCAGGCTACACTCGGAGGGCACGATACGCGCCGGATCGCGGTGGGTCTGCACCACGCAGGCGTCAGGGTAGAGCTCGAACAAAAGGTCGAGGTTGCCCATGTGCACCGGGTACTTGAGCACCCAGCGACGACCGGGCGCCGTAGACCCTATGAGCTGCAGGCAACGGCGGTGCTGCAGGTAGGCCGGACGCATGTCGACAGCATCGTACCACTGGGAGTAAGCAGGAATAGTGGAGTTGCAATCGAAGGTATCGTCGGCGAAGCAGTGCTGTAACAAGTGGCGGCACTCCTCGGCGCCGTCGGCCGTCATCAGGTGCACGGCCTTGAGCGACGGGTCGAGGTAGTACATACCGCGCAGGTCGGCGAGCGCTTGCTTATAGCCACGCGTGTCGCCCCACTGCTCGCGCAGAGGGCGCGGTTGCGGCGCGGCCGCCAGCCAGTACTCGAGCACCTGTATGCCGGGGTCGTTGCCCATGAGCTGGTGCAAAGCGGTGGTGCCAGTGCGTGGAAGGCCCAGGATGATGATGGGTTTCTCTATCGGCTGCTGCTCAATCGCCGGCTGCCGGGCGAGCTGCATCTCGAGTAGCAGGCGGTTGCAAAGCACGTTGACAATCTGCTTGCGCAGCATCATGCGACCGAAGGGCGTGGGCTCGGTTTCCTTGTCGAGAGCTGACAACAGTACGCGCAGGCCTTCGAGATAGCCGCTGTCGCCGAAGTCGCTCGCCGCTGATGTGTCGGCCGTTGGTTTGCCGAGATCATCGCGCGTTGCCGCGCGCAGGGCAGCGTCGTGCAGCGCCTGTTCGCTCTCAACAAAAGTCGCCCGCCCCCGGCCCAAACGCTCGAGCGCGTGGCTGAGCGCATTGTAACCGCGCACAACCAATCTCACTTTTTTTGCTCCACCCGACACCTTGCTTTGCTTGCCTACGCGGGCAAAGTAGAACACGTTCTACCCCTAAGCAAAGGAGAAACCCGTGCAAACCGAACTATGTAAACGCCTTGGAATTGAATTCCCCATTTTTGCCTTCACCCACTGCCGCGACGTGGTGGCCGCGGTCAGCAACTCAGGCGGGCTGGGCGTGCTGGGCGCCGTAGGATTTTCGGTAGAAGAACTCGAAGCTGAACTTCAGTGGATAGACGAACACGTGGGTGACAACCCCTATGGCGTGGACATCGTCATTCCCGGCAAATACGAGGGCATGGAAGAAACCGACCTCGACAAGCTGCAGGTCATGCTCGCCGCCCAGGTGCCGCAGGAGCACCGCGACTTCGCCTCGCGCGTACTCGACGAACACGGAGTGCCGCCGCTGCCCGAAGGCGAAAAAGCAAAAGAGCTGCTCGGATGGACGCAGCTGACGGCCGGCCCACAGGTAGAAACCGCGCTCAAGCACAAGAAGGTCAAACTCATAGCCAACGCGCTGGGCACGCCACCGGCCGAGGTCATCAAGGAAATACAGGACGCCGGCCTGCTGGTGGGAGCGCTGTGTGGCAGCGCCTACCAGGCCCTCAAGCACAAGGAAGCAGGCTGCGACTTCATCATCGCCCAGGGCACCGAGGGCGGGGGGCACACCGGCGACGTGGGCAGCATGGTGCTGTGGCCCGACGTGATCGATGCGGTCGGGCCGCTACCGGTGTTGGCCGCTGGCGGAATCGGCAGCGGGCGGCAGATGGCAGCCGCGCTGGCCATGGGAGCGCAGGGCGTGTGGTCGGGCTCGCTGTGGCTCACAGTGGCGGAGTCGGCCTGCCCACCCGAGCAGGTACAGGAACTGCTGGACGCCCAGACCCGGGACACCGTCAGGTCGCGCAGCTGGACCGGCAAGCCCTGCCGCATGCTTAAGAACGACTGGACCAAGGCCTGGGAAGACCCCGATTCCCCCTCGCCGCTGGGCATGCCGCTGCAGTGGATGGTAACCGCCGATGCGGTGCACCGCGTGCACCGCTACGCATCGAAGGCCCAAGGGGTGGCCTTCAACCCGGTGGGACAGATCGTGGGGCGCATGAACGATGTGCGCCCGGTGCGGCAGGTAATCCAGCAACTGGTAGAAGAATACATCGACGCTTACGAGCACCTGCAGTCTCTGATGCCGGATGCCTGATCCCCTTCACTGGCGGGGAAAAGATACACATGGTTAATCACCTTCATCTCGAGACCACGCCACTTCGGATTTTTCTTACTATCAGTGCGGCAGCCCTGGTCATGCTGCCAGGCTGCGGTAAGCACCAGGGTCCTGGCAACATAGAAGGTGCCGCCTTGCCAACGGCAGTAATCGAGGCCGAGCAGGCCAAGCAGAGCAAAACCGCCGAGGCTCTCGAGGTCGGCAACGACAAGCAGATCCTCTTCGGCGACCTGCACGTGCACACCACCTTTTCGCCCGACGCGTTCACCTTCAGCCTGCCCCTCCTCCAGGGCGAAGGCGCGCACCCACCGGCCGATGCCTGTGATTTTGCGCGCTACTGTTCGGGCCTCGACTTCTGGAGCATTAACGATCACGCCGAGGGCCTGACCCCGCAACACTGGCAAGAGACCGTGGATTCGGTTCGCCAGTGCAACGCCCTGGCCGGCGACCCCGACAACCCCGACGTGGTGGCCTACCTGGGATGGGAGTGGACACAGGTGGGGCAGACCCCGTCGGAGCACTGGGGGCACAAGAACGTCATCCTGCGCGACCTCGACGAAGACTCCATACCCAGGCGCCCGATAGCTGCGCGTTCGTTGCTGATAGAAATGCTGGGCGCCAAGCGTCCGCTCAAGCAGCAGCTACTACTGCCCCTGGCCGACCTGGATGAAATCGATCAGTTTCTTTCCTTCAATTTCTACCAGGACGAGCTGCTGGACACGCCGGACTGCGAGACAGGAATCGACACCCGCCAACTCCCCAACGACTGCATCGAAACCGCCCTGGACCCCGCCGAGTTGTTCGAAAAACTTGCCCAGTGGGGGCACGAATCTATAGTCATTCCGCACGGCACGGCCTGGGGAGTGTACACACCGCCGGGCTCATCGTTTGACAAGCAGTTGAAGGGCGCGCAGCACGACCCCGAAAGGCAGATCCTACTGGAGGTGTTCTCCGGCCACGGTAACTCCGAAGAGTACCGAGACTGGCGTGAGGACGGTGTTACTGGCGACAACGGTACTGTTTGCCCCGAGGCCAGCGATGACTACCTGCCCTGCTGCCAGCGGGCTGGCCAGCTTGTGCGCAAACGTTGCGAAAACCCCGACTCGGCTCACTGCGAGCAGCTGGTGACCGAAGCCCAGGCCAACTATCTCGCGGCCGGCCTGCAGGGTCATCTGACGTTACCCTGGGCTGCCCCCGAAGACTGGCTCGACTGTGGCCAATGCCGCGATTGTTTTCTTCCGTCCTTCAACTACCGGCCGCGCAACTCTGCGCAGTACACGCTGGCATTGACTGGCAGCGAGGCAGACGGCAGCGACGCAGACGGCAGACCCCGGCGTTTTCGCTTCGGCTTCATGGCTTCGAGCGACAACCACTCTGCGCGCCCGGGCACCGGCTACAAGGAATACGCGCGCTACCAGATGACCGAGGCCCGCGGTTTACACAGCCGCTTCGCTTACGACATCATGCGCGGAGAGAAAGCTACCGACAATGGAAAATCGCAGGCTTTCGTGGCCAACGACGCGATCATGTCCAACCCGATGCTCGCCTTGGAAGCCGAACGAGTAGCCTCATTTTTTGTCACCGGCGGATTGGTGGCTGTACACTCCGGCGGCCGCGACCGCGACTCGATCTGGCAGGCCATGAAACGACGCGAAGTCTACGGCACCAGCGGGCCGCGCATACTGCTGTGGTTTGACCTCCTGAACGGCCCCGACGGCGAGCTCGCCATGGGAGGCGAAGCCGACATGACCGGAACACCGCGTTTCAGGGTACGAGCCGCTGGCTCGCTGGAGCAGGAGCAGGGCTGCCCCGAGCACTCCGAACAGGGGCTGTCACCCTCGCGGCTTGAACGCCTGTGCCGAGGCGAGTGCTACAACCCCACTGACAGCAGGCGACCCATCGAACGCATAGAAGTAGTGCGCGTGCGTGCGCGCAGCCCCGACAATCTAGCGGAGGCACAAGACGACTCCCTGGCCGAACTCATCGAAGACCCGTGGAAGATACTGCCCTGCCCCGCGGACGGCAACGGCTGCACGGTGGAATTTGACGACCCCGAGCAGGCCCGCAGCGATCGCGAACACGTGTACTACGTGCGCGCCATCGAGCGCGCCACTCCCACGGTCAACGCCGACACCCTGCGCTGCAAGTACGATAACGATGGCAACTGCGAGGAGGTGAACCCCTGTTGGGGCTCGGACTTCCGTACGCCCAACGAGGAGGATTGCCTGGCATCGGCCGAGCCGCGGGCCTGGTCATCGCCGATCTACTTGCGCTGAAGGGCGATACGCTCCAACTACATAAAAAGCGCCCCGCTTCTCGAACGAGCAAACCGCTGATGGACGTTTTTGACAGGATAACCGCCCAACTCATCGCCCCCGGTGGCGGCTTCGACGTCGTCGAGGAAGAAGTCCTCGGCCAACGCATGCAGGTGTTCGCCAACCGCAAGCGTTCGCTCAGGGAAGTACTGGCCGACTCGGCCCTGCACGGCGACGCAGAATACATTGTCTCGGGGGACCGCCGCATCAGCTACGCCGAGCACTACCGTATGGTCTGCTCGACGGCGGCCGCACTCAGGGACGAGTACGGCGTGCAGCCTGGCGACCGTGTGGCCATACTCGCCGAGAACCACCCCGAGTGGCTGGTCACCTTCTGGGCCACGGTAAGCCTGGGCGCGGTCGTGTCGGCCATGAACGGCTGGTGGAAACCCGACGAAATACGACACGCACTGGAACTCACTACGCCGCGGGTCCTGGTAGCCGATGAAAAACGACTCGCTGGCCTGGGCGACGCGCTGGCCGCTGCCCCCGGCATAGCTGTTATCAAGATCGAGACCGACTTCGAGCAACTGGCCAACTACTCGCCCGACGGCGGCCTGCCTGAAACTCCCATAGCCGAAGACGACCCCGCCGTAATCCTCTTCACCAGCGGCACCACCGGCCGTTCCAAGGGCGCCGTAAACACCCACCGCGGCGTGTGCGGTTTTCTAAGCAACTCAATGCTGCACGGCTTTCGCAACATCATGCTGGCGGCCGAAGACGGGCTACCCGGCGAAAGCGACCCGCCGGCCACCTGCGCGCTCATGACCGTGCCGTTGTTTCACATGTCGGGCCTGTACACGGGCGGCTTGATGATGATGGCCGCGGGCGCAAAGGCGGTGTGGCGACTGGGAGCCTTTGACCCCGAAGAGGTATTGAGACTGATCGAGAAGGAACGGGTCACGATCTGGGCGGGACTGGGCAGCATGGCACCACGCGTACTCCGCCATCCCCGCCTGCACGACTACGACCTCAGCTCACTGCGCAACCTCGGCAGCGGCGGAGCTCCCACCACACCTGAAACCCAGGCGCGCATGCGCGATATTGTACCCAACGGCGAGCAGGGAGTCGGACTGGGCTACGGCAGCAGCGAAACCGTCGTGCCGGTTACGATGACCGGTGGCCGAGAGCTCGCCCACCACCCGCTGTCGGTTGGCCGCGTGATGCCTACCCAGCAAGTCGAAATACGCAATGACAGCGGCGACGCGCTGCCCAACGGCGAAGACGGCGAGATCTTCGTGCGCAGCCCCTACCTCATGCTCGAGTACTGGGGACAACCCGAGGCCACGTGCGAGGCCATCCACCCGGACCGCTGGCTGGCTACCGGCGACATAGGCCACCTTCTCGACGGTCGCCTGTACATCAACAGCCGCGCGCGCGACATGATACTGCGCGCCGCAGAGAACATTTACCCCGTCGAGATTGAACGACGCCTCGAAGCCCACCCGGCGGTCGAAGAAGCCGCCGTTATCGGCGTTGATCACGCCGAGCTCGGACAGGAGGTCAAGGCCATCGTCGTGCTGACCGCCGGCGCAGGCTCAGACGACCGCGAACCAACGACCAGCCACGAGCTGGCCGCCTGGTGCGCTGAAACCATGGCCACCTTCAAGGTCCCCAGCCTCTGGCAACTGCGCAGCGAGCCCCTGCCCCGCAACGCGGCCGGCAAGGTGCTCAAGATCGAGCTCGAATCCTGAGCCCCCTGTTCAGCCGAGGGCGCCGGTGGCCCGCAACGCGGCCAGTCGTTCGTCGTCACAGCCCAGCAGCTCCCGCAACACCTCGTCGGTCTGCTCGCCGACGGTGGGCGCCATTGCAGGCGCCGGTAGTGTCTCGCCTGCCAGCTTGAGCGGGAACGGCAGCATGTCGGCACCGTGCTGCTCGTGGCCATAGAGTGGAAACCTGTCGCGAAACTGCGGGTCCTCGGCCAGTGTTCGCGGCGAGTTACAGGGCGCAACAGGAAAGTTGTGCTCGTCGGCCGCGCTTATCCATTCAGCACTGCTACGCGCGATGAAAATGTCGCGCAATTCGGCCTGCAGCTCGCGGTTGCCGCGTGCGTGGTCGGCAAACTTTGATCCCGGCCAGCGTTCGAACAGATCCTCGCGTCCCACGCACGCGCAGAAATTTTTCCAGAAGGCCTTCTCACTGGCCATGAACAAAACGTGCCCGTCGGTTGATTCGTAGACCTGGTAGCGCACGCCTTCTTTCATGCCCGCGGTGCCTGGCTCGCGGCGTTCGTAATTGTCGGCCTTGTTGCCCGTGACCTCGTCTTCGGGCCGATCGTAAGCCATCCAGGTCTCGCTGCGGTACCAGTCCATATAGGCCGCCGCGTCGGACTGGCCGATCTCCATCAAGCATCCTTCACCCGACTCACGCGCGCGTACCACCCCCGCCAGGACCCCCAGCGCGCCCAGCAACGGTCCGGCGTGCATACCCATGCTCGCGTGCTCGGGTAGAAAGCAGAAGCCATCGTCGTCGGTTTCCGGCCTGACGATGCCCGCCCAGGTATCAAAGGCTATGCCGTGGGCCGGCAGGCCGCTGTAAGGACCTGTCGCCCCGTACCCCGATATGTTGCAGAAGACGATGCGCGGGTTTATCTCGCGCAGGGCTTCGTAGCCCAGCCCGCGCCGCTCGAGCGAGCCGGGTCGCATGGCCTCCACCACCACGTCGGCGCCGCGTACCAGCTCGCGGTACAACTCGGCCCCCTCCGCTACCTTGAGGTCGAGCACCACGCTCTTCTTGCCGCGGTTGACGTGCATGTGCAGCAGCGACACTCCGTTGATGATCGGCCAGGTCATTTCGCGCACGTAATCGCCCGCGGGCGACTCCACTTTTATGACCTCTGCGCCGAGATCGGCCAGGTGCGTCGTAATGGCGGCCGGCCCCAACAGGGAACTCTCTATCACGCGCAGGCCTGCAAGCGGCGCTGGTCTGCTATTTTTCATCGTTCCTCATCATCGCCTCAGGCTCCTCTCCGAATAGTTTCTTCCGGCAACGCACCGCCAATCGGTTTCCAACAGTGGCGATAACATGACAAAAGCGCCAGTCACGGTAACCCCGGGGGGAAACAGATGAAGAGCATCTTAGTCCGAATATTTGCACTGAGCGTCGGCCTTCTGTCAGCCGCCGCGATCGTGTTCGCCGTATGGCGGCTTACGCTGCGCCCGCCGGTGAGCCAGGCTTTCACGGGCGGCCGCGTGCTGACCATGAACGCCGACGACGACATCGCCCAGGCCGTGTTGCTCCGGCGCGACCGTATCGTGGCGGTCGGTAGCGACGACGAGATCCAGTCAATGGCCGGCCCCGGTACGGTCTTTCACGACCTGGCAGGGCGCACGCTGGTGCCCGGACTCATCGACGCGCACGGGCACTTTCCGGGCACTGCCATGTACACCGCCAACGTCGACCTTGCCAGCCCGCCGGTAGGCGATCTCGACAACATAGCGCAGGGCATCGAGCGCCTGGCCGCGCGTGCCGCCGATACGCCCGAGGGGGACTGGGTGCTGGGCTTCCGCTACGACGACACCCTGCTGGCAGACCTGAGGCACTTTACCCGCCACGACCTTGACCAAGCCAGTGCCAGTCACCCGGTTGCTGTCGTCCACGTGTCGGGCCACCTGTCGGTGGCCAACACCATGGCTCTCGAGGCGATGGGCATCACGGCCGACACACCCGACCCGGAGGGCGGTGTAATTCGCCGCGAGTCGGATGGGCGGACTCCTGACGGCGTGCTCGAAGAAACCGCGGCACGGCCGATGATGAAAAGGGTCATGAAATTCTCCCCCATCGAGGGACTTGGAATGCTGCGTTCTGCCTCGCGCGAGTACGCCGCCCAGGGAGTCACCACCGCGCAGTCCGGGCTTACGCCAGCAGCGCTGCTCGCGGGCATGGCCACTTCATCCAAGCTAGGGGTGATCCCGCTACGCGTGGAGGCCTGGCCAGACGAGGAAGCCGCCGCACTGTGGCTGGCCGGCGAGCTGGAGCTCGACAAGAACGACAGCGCGCTGTTCAACGCCGGGGCCATAAAACTCGTAGCGGACGGGTCGATACAGGGTTTCACGGGCTACCTGGGCCAGCCCTATCACACGGCTTTCAATGGAGACCCCGGGTACCGGGGCTACCCCAGTATAACGCCCGAGAGGCTGACCGAGCTGGTGGCTGCGGTGCACTCGGCGGGCCGACAGTTGGCCATACACGGAAACGGCGACGCATCGATAGACGACATACTCGACGCCGTCGAGGCCGCGCTGCTTCAACGGCCGGACCCCGACCCGCGGGTGATTCTGGTACACGCGCAGATGGCCCGCCCCGACCAGCTCAAACGCATGAAAGAGCTCGGCGTTACGCCCAGCTTCTTCGTCGCCCACACCTGGTACTGGGGTGACCGCCACTACGAGACCTTCCTGGGGCCCGAGCGCGCCCAGCGGATAAGCCCGCTTCGCGAAGCAGCTGACCTCGGGCTGCGCTACACGATACACCTCGACTCGCCAGTGGTACCGATGACGCCAATGCTGCTGCTGGAGACAGCCGTCAGGCGCGTCACCACGGGGGGCCGCGTACTGGGCGGTGGTGAACAGGACGGCGTCGACACGGGCAGCGACCAGCGGGTGACCCCGCGCGAAGCGCTGCGCGCGATGACTATCGACGCCGCGTGGCAGATACACGCCGAGGCCGACCGCGGCTCGATCGAGGTGGGCAAGCTGGCCGACCTCGCAGTGCTTTCGGCCGGGCCCGACGAAGTAGCCCCGGAACTGATCCGCGACATCACGGTTGAAATGACAATTGTCGGCGGCCGGGTGATTTATGAGGGAGCGCGAACACGATGAAAAACGCTGGCCGCAAACGATCACTGCTTTTCGCGGGGGCGCTGCTGGTACTCGTAGGCCTGCTGTCGGGCGTCGCCATACCCGCCACTACCACCGCGCGGCTCGGCCTTTCTGCCCACCTGGCCGGCGTGCAGGGCGGCATGCTGGTTATGATCGTGGGGCTGGCCTGGAATCACCTGCACCTTTCACCGCGCCTTGCCGCCACGGCCTTCGGCACGACCATCTTCTCCAACTACGCGCTCTACGCCGCGCTGCAGTTGGCCGCGGTGTGGGGCACCAGCCGGTCTACCCCCATCGCCGGTGAAGGCGCGTCGGGCTCATCGATGCAGGAAAGCGCAGTAGACCTGCTGCTGTACTCGGGCTCGGCGGCCGCGATCGTGGCCCTCACGCTCGTGGTGTGGGGACTGGTGCCAAGCCGAGACGAGCAACCCTCGACCAATGAAGACTGACGCTCGGGAGAAACGACGAATGGAAGACAATCCACGGTTTTTTGACCTGGTCTCGGACGTGCGCGCCATGCGACGCCTGCGCCCGGACCCGGTTGCGGACGAACTGTTGTTCAAGGTACTGAACGCGGGCGTGCAGGCGCCGTCGGGAATGAACTCGCAGCCCTGGTCCTTCCTGGTGCTGCGCAAACCCGACGACAAGCAGTGGTTCGCCGCCCGCTACAAGGCCGCCATCGAGTCCCGCTTCGGCAACTTCACGGTCGATGACGACGACACCTCGCCCATGGCCCGGCAGGGTCGCACGCTGCTGTACCAGGCTAACCACATGCAGGAATACCCGCTGCTGCTCATCGTCTGCGGGCTGCGCGACTGGCCCTTCAAGGTACCAGAGGCCGAACGGGTGGGCCCGGCCCCGCCCAACTACGGCGCGGTATACCCCTGCGTGCAGAACATCCTGCTCGGCTGCCGCGCAGTTGGCCTGGGGGCCGCACTGACCACCATGCACCAGGTCTTTGAGGACGAATTAGTGGAGCACTTCGAGATCCCCGACGAATACGGTGTCGTGGTGACTATCCCTATCGGCTACCCCCTGGGACGCTTCGGACCGGTACAGCGCCGTCCCGC
>CAUZFM010000040.1:0-24440 GCA_963579235.1 uncultured Binatia bacterium (SeqCode) | reverse complement strand
GCGTCGACCAGGGTACGGGTACCGAAGCCCTCTCCACAGCCGGCGTCCAGCACCCGCTTGCCCTCGGCCAGCACGGCCGCGTGGCGATAGGCCGCCAGGTGGCGAGCCTCGTCGTAGTCGAAGTCTTTTCCCCAACCCGGCCTCTCGCCGGTAAACTTGTCTGAAGACATTGCTGCGTTCTCCTCTTTAAGCGTGGCTTAGAGTAGCCGATCAATCACTGCAACGTGGCGAGCACACTCTCGGCAAACTCGGCTACGACTGATTCTTCGTCCGCCTGCAGTCTCGTCGTTTCCCGCGCCAACGTCGTCGTCCAGGGCACGAGGTACTCCGCGCGAAAGTCGCCGGCCCAACGGCCCAGGCTGGCCCGGTGGCGACGCAGCACCTGCTGCATGGCCCCTAGTGCCTCGTTGCGGACCCTCGGCCGTGAGTCATTATAGCCCGAAACCAGCCAGGCCGCGGCTTTCATCGAGCCGCCGTCCCTGAGCGCGCGCAACAACAGGACCGCGTCGCGCTCATCGGAGGGTATCTTTGCCACAGAGGCATCTTTGGGCGAAACGCCGTGCATCCATCGTACCGCCGCCTGCCTGCGAAAGGCCAGGCGCGGCTCCATGCAGTCCTGCATCTGCCCGCGGGGCGGGCGGGCTACGTCGCGCGGAGGCAAGGCGGCTTCGCTCGTCGAATCCCGCCCCTGTTCCAAGGCCAGCACGTCGAAGCGGCCGTACCTGGCCACCAGTTTGTATTGGCTCCTGGCAAAATTACTCAGCAGTCGGTAGTGAGCCGCCGCTCCGTGAAAAAATCGCCAACCGTCGTTAAGCGTAACCAGCAGGCGCGGGGGATTCTCTTTGAGGCGGGCGACCACGCGTTGCTCATCCTCGCGACTGCTGCCACCCGGGTACCAGTAGTCGTGCGAGCTGGCGCTCTTGATGCCGGCGGCGTACAGGGCAGCGCCCAGGGCCGGAAAGGCCAGCACGGGTTTTCCGGGCTGGTTGTTGACTGCCAGGTAAGCGGCGGTCTCGGCCAGCGCCCCAAGGTCGTCGTCGGCGCCTTCTTCAACCCAGGCCGTAACCGTTGGCGTATCGACCACCGGCGCACGACGCGCGGCGGCTACCTCCATCCATGAACTTGCACCCAGCAGAAGCACCGCTGTTGCCACTATCGCAGCTGTTGCGGCAACCGCCGTACGTCCTGCCGATGGAGTTGGCCACGGTACAGACTTCCAGTCGTCAACAACACGCGCGAGCAGCGCCGTGGCAACCACCATCAGCAACGGCGCTGCGTTGATCCAGTGCATGAAGTCGGCACGCGGAAAAAACTGCACGTACATCGCCAGCGCCAGGGGCAGCGTGATCGCGAGCGTACTCGCCTGGGCCTGCCCGCGACATCGCCACAGGTAAACGACACCGGCCATCGCGACCATCCACGAGCACCAGGGCGCAGCCTCCCGTAGCTCGAACACCAGCGAAGACAACAGCGACTCGGGCATGAGCACGCCGCTGTTGGCTGACAGCAACCACGCGATCGCGCTTGCCAAGCCAGCGGCCACGGCAGCCGCAGCAGCGAGGAGGCCCGGGGCCGACAGAACAGCCGCCGGCAGTCGCCGCGCGCGCGCCTGCCGACCCAGCGCGGCCAGGCCCGCGAGCGCAATCATGATGGCCAGCGTCCTGCCGCTGGGCAAGGTGTGCCCGAAGTACCAGACCTCGCCCAGGTCGGAACCGAGAAAAAACACCTCGCGCAGCAGCCCGTCAAAACCTATGCGACCCACGAGCGGCAGCACCCACCCCAGCGTGGGCAGCGCGAAGGCCAGCGCCGCCACGGGAAGGGCACGGGCCGCCCTGTCCGCGCGCGGATCGTTGTTGCCTCGAGTCGAGCGCGCGCATAGCAGCGCCACCAGCGTGCAGGGCAGGCCGTGCACGAGCAGCTCCACGCCGTTCCACGAAAGCGACAGCGCCGAGGCGACCACGGCCAGGCCCAGCGCCGAAGCGGCCACGGCCACCGCGCTGTCCAGCCTGCGTGGTCGAGAACAGCTGAGCGCCAGTGACCACGAGAGCCCCGCCACGGCCAGCGCCCCCGAGTTGGGCTTGACGGCAAAGCAGGCCGCGGCCGCCACGCCGGCGAGCACTGGCCATATCAACGAGGCCGACCTCGCAGCCGAACCCGGGCCAGCGGGGCGCGCCAGTGCCAGCGCCATCAACAGCCAGGCGAGGGTAGACAACCACGCCGGGTAAGGGACGTTAAAGGACGCGAACTCGCCGGGATAAATCGGTATCCACAGCAGCCACAACAAGGCCGGCAGCAGGGCGATCCATCCACCGGCCACACGCCGCGCAAGCAGGTAAAGTGCAGTGACGCTGGCGGCGTTGACCACAGCCAGGCAGCCGCGTACAGCCACGGTGGAGTTGCCCAGGCAGGCCGTCAGCCATGCCCAGAAGCCGTAAAAACCCGGTGTGTAGCCGGTCTGGAAATCGCTGTAGGGGAGATCCCCCGCAGCGTAACGATCGATCTGCATGAGCAGCAGGCCCTCGTCTTCCAGTTGAAAGCCGAAGTCGCGCAGCGTCAGCAGCCAGGCCAGCGCGCCCGCGAATACGAGCCCGGCCTTCAATATCGAGGCGAGCCCGCTGCCGCGCTGTTCTGTATCAATCTCGCGCACCACTGTCCCTTACCGCAAAAGCTCAGAACGTCGGAGACTGCAACTCCAGGGAGCCAGGGTCCCCGCCACCGTGCAGCGATCGCTCCATTAATGTTTCAACGTCGCAGGCCGCCGCGTCCCAGGTAAAGCGGGCGGCCCATTCCAAGGCCGCGGTCTCGAGCCGCTGGCGAAGCTGGGCGTCGCTCAGCACCTTGAGCAGGGCCGACTCCATCGCCGCCACGTCGGCGTATTCGTAGAGCAGGCCGGTTTCGCCATCGACCACCGAGTCGCGCAGACCGGGCACGTTGCTGGCGACCGTGGGAGTGCCACAGGCATTGCCCTCTATCACGGTCAGCCCCCAGCCTTCTTTCTCCGAGGAGTTCACGAGCACGTGGGCCTGGCCGAGTAACTCGACCTTGCGCTCGGCCGACACGAAGCCGGCAAACTCGACGCAGTCGTCCAGGCCCAGGTGGGTAGCCAGTTGCCGGGATTCCTGGAGGGCCCCGCCGTCGCCGATGACCACCAGCCGCAGGTCGGGAATCTGCTTGCGCAGGCCGACCATGGCCTCGAGCATGTTGTCCAGCCGCTTGTACTTCTCTACCCGGCCGAGCCAACCGATGAGCGGCGACGCCGAGCTGCTGCCGGCAACCGGCCTGTACAGTCCGTGGTCTATGCCGCAAGGAACTATGGCCACCATCTCGTAGGGCAACCCGCGTTCAACGAGGTCGTCCCTTGTGCTTGGAGAGATAGAGACCATGGGCGTGCTGCGGTAGCAGGCCGGTATGAGTTTTTCCGAGAGCCAGGTGACCAGCGCCACGGGAAACGGAGCCTGGGCAAAAGCGGTCGTACCAAACAAGTGCATGACCAGCGCCAGGCAGGGGGCCGGCACCAGCCACGGGCTGAGAAACGGCAGCTTCGACAGCGCATCGATGACCACGTCAACGCTGCCCGCGCGCGCCAACCGGCGAGCCTCCAACGGCCCCTTGAAATAAAAAGCGTAGCGGTTGGTAAGCCGGCGCACGTGCACGCCGTCTATTGTTTCTTCGCGCGAGCAGCCGGGAAAGGTGGCGGCGAGCAAGGTGACGTGATGCCCCCTGGCCGCCAGGCGCGAAAAGATTTCGAACAGGTAGACCTCGCAGCCTCCCGAAAGGGGATTGCGCGGATCGCGCTCGTTGAGTATCAGCAGGCGGCGGGTCACGTCGCCGCGGCCTCGTTCAGGGTGAGCCCGGGCCGTCGACCCGGACGAGCTTGGGTTTCTCCAGTCGGCCCATCAAGTCGGCCAGCTTGAGCCACCAGACCACCACCAGCGCCTCGATCGCGATCTTCTTGTTCATCTTGGACGTGCCTTCCCTACGGTCGGCAAAGATAATGGGCGTTTCGTGCAAGCGGTAACCCAGGCGCCAGGCTCGGTAGTTCATCTCGATCTGGAAACCGTAACCGTTAGAGCGCACGCCCGGCAGGTCGATAGCCTCGAGCACCTCGCGGCGCCAGCACTTGAATCCGCCGGTGGCATCCATAACCGGCAGGCCGCCCAGTACTTTCTGCGCGTACACGTTGCCGAAGTAGCTCAGCATGAGCCGCCCCATGGGCCAGTTGACCACCGTTATGCCGTCGATGTAGCGCGAACCGAGCACGACGTCGTAGTTCTCGATATGCTTGTAGAACTTTTCCAAGGCGTCGACCGGGTGCGAAAAATCGGCGTCCATCTGCACGATGAGGTCGGCGCCAAGGTCCAGCGCGCGGGCGAAGCCTTCCTTGTAGGCCGGGCCGATGCCCTGCTTGCCGGGACGGTGCAGCACGTGGACCCTCGGGTTCTCGGCCACGATACGATCAACAAGCTCGCCGGTGCCGTCGGGCGAGTTGTCATCGATGATCAAGACCTCGTTTTCGGGGTCGACCACGAGAACCGCCGAAATGATCTTGGCGGCATTGGGCGCCTCGTTGTAAGTCGGTATGCAGACTATCTTTTTCATGTCGCTAGCGCCCGGCCGCAGAACCTGACTATCCCATACAGCCTAGCGCATGCAGAACCCACCCGCAGGGATTTTTTTATGAGACCGGGTACCTTTTCCGCTGATGAGACCGGGTCCCATCAGCGGAGGTGGAGCTGCTCAAAGGGAATGGGGCGGCCAGTGAGACCATCCAGCCAGCCGCGCAGTTTGAGCAGCACCCCGCCCTGCTCGCCCGTGGCCAGGCGGCGCAGGAACTGAAAAGGCAGCGTGAGTACTATGGTCGCCGCGAGCAGTACCCGCTGCTGAAAACTGCCGTGGCGCCGCGCATAGAGAACGCTGTTGCGAGCGCTCAGGTAACGCTTGAAGCCCGAGTAGCCGCCACTGCTCGCGCTGCCGCGGTGAACGACCGTGGCCAGCCCGCTGTAGTGCATGCTCCAGCCCAGCTCTCGCGCCCTCGCCGCCCAGTCGACGTCTTCGTGGTAGGCAAAATAGTTTTCGTCGAACAGGCCCACCGCCTCCAACGCCGCGCGCCTGAACAGCACCGAGCAACCGGGCAGCCACGGCACCTCGCGCTCGCCCTGCCAGCGCGGGCCATACTCGCGTCCCTGGCCCACCAGGCGCACAAGGCTCTGCAACCAGTTGACCTCGCCCCAGGCCACCCACAGGCGTCTCGGGTCGTCGGCTGAAAGCACGGCCGGCGCCACGGCCGCGGCCCGCGGGTGACGCTCAAGGCAGGCCAGCAGGAGATCCAGCGCTTCGGGATCGACCACGGTATCGTTGTTGAGCACCCACACGGCCTCGGCCCCGTCGGCCAGCGCGCGTTTCAACCCGACGTTATTGCCACCCGCGTAACCCAGGTTCTGCTCGTTCTCCAGCAGGGTCACACCCTCGAGTTCGTCGCCACAGGCCTCAGCCAGCCGCGGGCTGGAGCCGTTGTCGACCACTAAGATATCCAAGCCGCTTACTTCGCGCAGGCTGCGCAGGCAGGCCAGCGTGTCCTGGTGTCCGTTCCAGTCGAGCACTACCGCGGTGACTTTCACTGCTGCTCCCGGCCAATGGCCAGCGCCCGGGCGTAGACTGCGCGGGTGAGACGGGCGGTGTTGGACCAGGTAAAATTCGCGGCGCGCTCAAGGCCGGCCTTCGCCAGCTGTTCGGCCAGCTCATCGTCTTCCAGCAGGCGGCCGATGGCCGCGGCCAACGACGCCGAGTCCTCGTTTTCGACCAGCAGGCCCGCGTCTCCCACCACCTCGGGTATGGAGCTGTTGGCAAAGCCGACCACCGGGCAGCCGGCAGCCATGGCCTCGAGAAAGGTGAGCCCGAAACCCTCGTACGAAGATGGCGAAACCATGCAGCGCAGGCTGCCGAGAAACAGCGGAATCTCTTCGTCGTCCAGGGGCCCGAGGTAGCGAACCCCGGGCAGGTCGCGGTCAAGAAACGCCGGCCGGTAGCCCGGCCGCAAGCGTCCGGCGACCAGCAACTGCCAGTCACTGCCGGCCGACAGGCTGCTGAAAGCATCGACCAGCAGGTCGAGATTCTTGCGCGGTTGCACCGTGCCCAGGTAGCCGATGACCCGGGGTCCTATGCCCTGCTCGCGTCGCCAGGCCTCGATCTTGTCGTCGCCGGGTCGCACTCCGGCCGCAGGCACACCCAGCGGCACCACCTCCACCTTGTCGCTCACGGCCGGGTAGTGGCTGGCAAGATCCCGGGCCGTGCTCTGCGAATCGGTGAGCACCGCCTGGGCGAGGCTTATGCTGCGCGGGGTCTCCAGGGCCAGGTGCAGGCGCTGGGCCAGGGCGAAACTCTCGGGATAGACCAAGTGGGCCACGTCGTGCACGGTCACCACGCCCGGACGCCCCAGCAGGCCCGGCAACACGCCCTTGGTACCGTGAAAAAGCTCGGCCGGGTGCCCGAGCAGGGCACGACGCAGCCACAGGTGATCCCACAGCGGCTGCTCCCAGGCACTGCGCAGGCGCACCCTGACGGTCTCAACACGGCCGCCGAAGGCATCCGGGTGGTCAGTGAAAACGGTGTACTCGTCGGCGGGAAACTCTTTTGCCAGGGCACCGGCCAGCTCGACCGCGTAAGTGGCCGGGCCGCCCAGGGTACCGGCCACAGCTGACAGGGCTACATTCACCGCAACGGCTCCTGCTGCTCCCCGCCGCCGCCAGCAAGCCTGCCCGCGTCGGGAACCCCCGCGGCCTCGAACACAAAATCAGGCGGTCGGCCGGTTTCCCCGCCCATTCCTGCGGCGGCGCCCCTGCCCATCGCCACCAGCACGCTTATCCTGCCCCTGAACAGGTAGCCCAGCATGCTCAGGCCCAGCATGGCAAAGTAGCCGGGCACGAACAGCAGCTTCTCGAGCAGGTCGAGTCGACGTGAGCCCAGCTGCCACAGGTTGCGAGCCTTGAGGTAGGCCGCCAGGCCCGTCATGCCGCCGCCAAAGCCACGCCAGCCGGTGTGCGCAATCTCGGCCCCGGGCTCCACCCTCGGTGGCATCCCTACCCGCCGAGCGCGCAGGCAGTAGTCCACTTCTTCGTAGTAAGCAAAGTAAGCCTCCTCGAAGCCGCCCACGCGGTTGTAGAGATCGCGGCTGATGAGCATGGCACAACCCAGCACACCGCCGACCTCGTAGCTGGTCTGTCGCGGTCGTCGCGGCCTGAGCAGGCTGCGTGGCAACCAGGCCACGGTGGCCCAGTAACGCTCGCCTATCGACGCGCTGTGGGCGCCCGGCCAGTCGCGCGCTATCCTCGGGCCCACAGGCCCGCAGTGGGGATTTCGACGGGCGCAGGCCACCAGCGAGCTTATGGCCGTGGGCGTGGGTAGCGTGTCGCCGTTGAGCACGAGCACGTAGCGGCAGCCGTCGCCGAACAGCGTCTTGAGCGCGGCGTTGTTTCCACCCGCGTAGCCCAGGTTCTCGTCGTTGAGTAACAACCGGGCCTCAAAGCGCCCGGCCATGCCGGCCTCAAGCTCGCGTCGGTCGGCGGGCTGAGAAGCGTTGTCGACCACCATGACCCGCAGGTTTTCGTAATCGCTGCCGGTCACGGCCAGCAGGCAGCGCAGGGTGGCGCGCGCACTGTTGAAATTGAGTATGACCACGCCCACCAGTGCTTCGTCGTCCGTAGTACTCTCGAGGAGGGCGGGCTTTCCGGCGGCAGTTACTTCGACGGCTGTCTGTTCGGCTGTTGTTTCTTCGCCCGAAAGTGGCCCGGCCCAGCAGCGGCCGAGTTCCCGGTCGCCGAAGCGCCCCGATATCAGTTCGGCAGCCGCCTCGCCCAGGCTGCGACGGTGACCCGCGGTTGACGCCAGCGAGCTTATCGCCGCAGCCAGCGCGCCCGCCTCGGCTTCGCACAGAACCAGGTCGCGACCGTCGGTAAACACCTCGCGCACGGCTTCACAGTCGGCTGTTATCACGGGACGGCCCATGGCCGCCCCCTGGTAGACCTTGTTGGGTATAACCATGCGCGATTTCACCGAGTCGCCGAACACGCCCAGCACGATGTCGGCCTTTTCTATGAGCGCGGGCAGTTGTTCGTAGTCTACCCAGTCCTCGAACTCGGCCACCGCGCCGCTCTGCCTGACCCTCTGCTCAAACTCCGCCCGTGCTTCGCCCGTACCCACGAACACGAAGGACAGGTCGTCGCGGTCAGCCAGCTGCTCTACCGCAGCGGCGATCACGTCGGTGCCGTGCAGCGGCAGGTACTGCCCGAACCACAGCACCCGCAAGCGCCCGGCTTCGTCGGGCTGCTCGGCTTCGTCGGGCTGCTCGGCTTCGTCGGGCTGCTCAGCCTCGTCGGGCTGCTCAGTCTCGTCAGGCCGCTCAGTGACAATGGAATCCGCGGCATCGCCGAACACCGCAGCGTCGGCACCAAGATAGCAGACCACCACGCGTTCTTCGGCCACACCCAGCACGTCGACAAAATAGCGCCGGTGGGCCAGGGTGTCGACGACCACCACGTCGGCGGCCCGGCAGCTGAGCCTGTCGAGCAAGCGCAGCGCGCGCGCCGCCATGCCCCCCCTTGAGTAGACACCACGGTCGTCAACGAGGGTCTCGGTGAGCGAAACCAGCGGCGCAAAAATCACCCTCGGGCCTTGACGCAGGCTCACCAGGCGCAGCAGCAACACGTCGAGCTGGCCGTTGAACCCCACCACGGCCACCGGCGTGCCGCCGCTTGTCCACCAACGACGGGTCAGCTTAACGGCGGCCGAGAGCCACCCCACCAGGCCCCTGAGCAGGCCAAGCGGCCCGAAGTACTCGGCGCCCTTGTCGCGGGTGCGCTCCCACAGTGGCTCGTGGATTTCAACCAGCTCAAAGCCGGCCGCTGCTATGGCCCTCGCGTAAATGCGATTGGCGCTGTGACGGCGATTATAGGTGCCAAAGAGGCAAGCCCTCATCTACCCGCCCGCTGCTCTTTCTCGCGTGGGCCATTCTCGCTCTGGCCATTCTCCGCCTCGCCGAGCTCGAGCCGGCGCACCCTGAGCAGAGTGTCCTCTATCAATCGACGGCTCGAACCGAGCAGGTCGGCCACCATGCCTATGAGCACGGTCTGGAAACCGGCGAGCAACAGGACCGCTACCAGTATCAGCGATTGAATGTGCCCCTCGCCACCCGTGGTGATGTAGTAGTAGAGAAAGCGCGCGCCTATGGCCGAACCCGCAAGGAGCAGGGCCAGGCCTATGGCCGAGAAAAACCTCAGCGGTTCGTACAGTGCGTAAATGCGCACGATGGTCGACAGGCTCTTGCTCAGGTAGGTAAAGGTGCGTGTAAAGAGACGTGAAGGTCGCTGGTCGGGGTTGACCCGCACGGCCACGTGGGCAACCGAGAGCTGCTTTTTGCCCGCCTGAATTATAGTCTCCAAGGTATAGGTGAAGTCCGAAACTACGTTCATGCGCAGCGCCGCTTCGCGCGAAAAAGAACGAAAACCGCTGGTCACGTCGGGTACGTTGGTGCCCGACACGCCGCGGACTATTGCCGACCCGATCGACTGCAACAGCTTCTTGACCGGCGAGAAATGGGCCAGGGTCGAGGGCGAGCGGTCGCCCACCACCATGTCGGCTTCGGCCCTGAGAATAGGATCGATCAGCTGCTGTATGCAGGCGGCGTCGTACTGGTTGTCGGCGTCGGTGTTGACGATTATATCGGCACCCAGCCGTAGCGCTTTGTCGAGCCCGGTCGAAAAAGCCCGCGCCAGGCCCTGGTTTACCGGCACCCTGACCACGTGGTCAACGCCCAGCTCGGCGGCCACCTCGGCCGTGCGATCGGTGCTGCCGTCGTCTATAACGAGAAACTCCACCTCGTCTACGCCGCGCAACGCCCGCGGCAGCTCGGCCACGGTGGCTGGCAGCCACTGCTCCTCGTTGTAGCAGGGTATCTGTATGACCAGTTTCACTGGAATTCCGTTGAACAGCCCCCCGATTGAGGGGGCGATATAGCTGGGTCGCAACGCGATTCTACCACGGCACCACTGAGCGCGCAGGTGCGTATTTAGCTGCTTAGCGAACACACAAATTGCCCGTTACCCCCCCAACTGGGTAGAAAACAGCCTAATAATTGATTGAAACGGCTTTTGGCCTTGACAACCGGCATGCCAAGTTACTATAAACAACGCAACTGGAACCTTACGACCGCTGCAGGGAAATACAGTCATGTGACCGCCGCCCCCGGGTGATCGCTCGGAGCTGCTTTTGCTCCCCGACTTTGCAGTCTCAGGCAGGTGGATCGTTTCCAGAGGAGGAAAAGAAGCAATGAAGAAATTATCTATGTTCCTGGCGGCCGTTGCTCTGGTCGCATTTACTGCAGGCGTTTCCAACGCGGAAGACTGCCTGTTTGACTCGCCTGCGAAGGCCAAGGGCATCAAAGCGTCCATGGTTCGTGCGGTTGCGTCCTGCGTAGGTAGCATTACCTACCCGGGCACCAATACCACTACGAGCACCGGTGGTACGCCTGGTTGCACCCCGCCTTTCTACTACTCGAGTTACTCGTTCGGCCCCAAGGGCGCGTGCAGTTACTCGAACAAGGGTAAGACCGAAATTCCCTGCAGTGATGGTATAGAGGCCGAGTGCTACAACCTGACCCAAAGTGTCAAGTGTAAGGGCATCGTGGACGTTGACACGGTTACTCCCATCGATGGCGCCGCAGCCACTGGTTGGAGTCTGCAGTCTGTTACCCGTCCTACGGTTAACGACAGCGCGGCCGGAGTCGCAATCACCATCTTCGACTTCCCCGTGCAGAGCGTATTCCCTTGCACATCGGGTTGCGGCAAAGGCAAGCTGAAGTTCAAAGGCGACACGAACACGCTGCTCGCTGGTTTGGGCCTGCCCCCCTTGGGTGTATGCTCGACCCTCGCACCACAGACCATCGTGGTATCTGACCCTGACGGCAACCAGTTTGCTGTATTGGGCGGCGGCGGAACCGGCAGCTGATAATCCCGGCGATCTTGCCGGCCTGACCAACAAGACTGCAAAGTCTACCGGCGGCACCCCTCTCGGGGGGTGCCGCTTTTTTTTGTGCTCGCGGTATGGGGCTGCCCGGGGTCAGTTGTCGCCAGCAGGGCTGGCCACCTATTGCGTTCGCCGACCACGGCGGGCAGCATTTCAGCGGGACACAGGCCGCGATGTCCCGGCAAGCGCGTGAACCCCTCGGACCTGTTCAGACTATTGCTGGCACCAGTGTCGCTGTACCTGCTGTTGTACGGACCGGGCCAGGCCATGCGCTCAACGCGGGGTACCGCCCTGCCCCCTGCGTTCGGCCGCATAGCGCTGAGCGTGGCGTGGACCAGCGCCATGGGGTTGCTGCTCGTTGCCGCGGGGTCTTACTCACTGCCCACCCTGCTGCTGGTCAACGCCGGCACCTGCCTGTTTGGCTACATGTTCAGGGGTCTACGCCAACGCGACCCCGCTGGCGGCAAGACGAGAGCCGGGGCGGGCCCGCTGGTGGCCCTGCTCATACTCTGCCTCTACTGGCCCGCCTGGCAGACACAGCTGGCCTCCTGGGATTCGGGCGTATACCTGGCAGCGGGCAACCACCTGGCCCTGTCAGGCACGCTGGAGAAAGACGACCCCGTGGCCACCGGTCTCGACACGTTTACCCGCCGCATGGTCTTCGGCTCTATATGGCCGGGGGCAGCGTGGAAGCCGCCTTTCTCGCGCTTGCCTCACTCCATGATTCACATGGGTCACGAAGACAGCGTGGCGCGCCCGGCCCATCACCCCCTGCCAATGCTATGGGCTGCAATTTCCAGCGAGGTGGCCGGCCCCGCGCGCTCCGGCGCTTTCTCCGGGCTCATGCTTTCGCTCGCCGCCTGGGCACTGTGGATCTTCTTGCGCCGACGGGTACCCGCCGTTGCGGCCACGCTGGGCGTGCTCGGCCTGGCGTGCTCGGCCAGCTGGTACTACGCCGGGCACGTGGCCCTGCCGGCACCGCTGGCCTGTTTCTTTACCTGGGCGGGAATCGCCCTGCTCGACGGCTGGGAAGAAGAAGGCAGTAGCAGCGACGCTGGCCTGGCGGGGGTGATGCTCGGCATGGCGGCGGTGGCACGCGTTGAGTTCGCGCTGTTTGTACTGGCGTCGCTGCTGGCCCGGGCCCTGTTGCGCCGCCACGGACTGGGGTGCCGACCCCTGGCTCCACGTTTTGCGGTTGGCCTGGGTGCGGCCTTCGCCCTGTTGGCAACCGAGTTGCTGCTGCTGCCGGCTGCCTGGACCGGCCCCCTGGACCTGGCGCTCACCTGGATGAAAATAGACGTGGTCTTTACCGCGCTGAAGCAGCCGGTGGCCGCTGGGCTGATCGGCGTGGCGCTGTCCACGCTGTGTGTGGTCGGGGCCAGGCGCCTGGGCCTGGCCAGGTTCTGCGCTACCGGCACGTTGACGGCGCTGCTCGCCGGCTTTGCCTGGGCGGGCAGGGCCGATGCCTTCGAACACATGCCCGGTTGGACCCTTGACTGGCTGGGGTGGCCGCTGTTGTTGCTGGCTCCGCTGGGCTTGCGCCTGGCATGGCGAGAGCGGATGCAACACACGGGCAACGGCTTCTTCCTGGTCTTCGGCGGCCTCACGGCCCTGCTGCTGTTCTACGACCCGCACGTGAGCACCATTATGCCCTGGGCCTCCCGGCGCATGGTGCCGGTGCTGGCGCCCATGCTGGTGGTACTGGCCACGCTGGCGGTGTCGCGCATGGTGACCGAAAGCACGACAGCACGTGGCAGGCTGGCCGGCGTGGCTGCCGGCGTCGCGCTGGCCGTCGGACTCCTGCTGCCCGCCCAGCCCATGTGGGGTCGGCAGCCCTGGGCAAACACCTGGAAGCAACTGAGCGACTTCGCGGCTCTGCTCCCCGACGACGCCACGCTGCTGGTCGACTCCCGGCTCAACTACCTCGGCATGTCTGCCCCGCTCTGGCTCACCTGGCAGCGCGAAGTTCTGCCCGTGCAGGCCCACAACCGCAGGGGAGCCAACCAGGTGTCTGGCCTCGTGCGACTGCTCGAAAAACGCGGGCCGGTGTATTTGGCACTGCCGGCCAACCGCATCCAGGACCGGCGCATCCTTTTTACGCAACAGGAACACGTGGCCGACTTTACCTTTGAGCTGCTTCTGCCTCAGACCAGCGAGTCAGCTCCGCCTGAACACTTTCGCGTGTATCCGACGACTGTTTCGTTACTGCGCCTGGAGGCCGTCTATTTCAAAGCAAGACCGCCGGCCGCTGCCCGTCCCGGCGGCGACTGAAGCGTCGGCCACTCTCACTGCGGCCAGGCCAGGCCAGGACAGTCTTTGACAACAGCGATGACCGCACGATCGGTCGCGGCCCTGTCGGCAGCGGTGTTGCCGGTGACCTTGCCTGCGGTCAACTCAAGAAAATGCCCCGCGCGGTGTAGCGCCCCCCCGGCGCAGGCAAGTCTTGCGCGGGCCAGCAATGCGGGCTGGTAGTCGGGCCAGCGTTGGAGCAATTTTTTGAGCCTGAGTTGAGCCAGGCCTCGACGGCCACGGTCAGCCGCCACCACGGCAAGGTTATAATGCGCCCTGGGTGAGTTGGGCTGAACAGCCACAGTAGAGCGCCACAAGGCCGCCTGGCTGCGCCAATCCTGCTGCCTGTGTAAAGTCACTCCCGCCAGCACAAAGACGCAGCAGAGCAGCAGCAGGGCCGCGATACGACCCGCCGGCAGCCACGCCCCCCGTTGCGACAACTGTTGCAACAACAGGCCCATGCCGAGGGCAAGCGGCGGCAGCAACAGCAAGGAGTGGCGGTCGGCGCCCGGCTCGTTGACGCCGGCAACGAAAACAAGCGCCACGCCTGCAGCCGCGGTCCAGCTTACAGCGAAGGCCGCCTGCCTGCGCTCGATGTCGCCCTTTCTGCTACGCCAGGCCAGGACCACGGAGGCGGCCAACGCCGCGAGCAGAATCAGTCCGAGGCCCGCACGCAACCAGGCAGCCGCACCCATCCCGACGCAGGGTTGCCACAGCGCCGGGTAGTCGACGGACAGATCAAGGGGAACCAGTAGCCCCGCCGCGTAGTGCAGCGCCAGGGTACCGCCCACACAAAATGAATAGGGCGACGCCGGCAACAAGACACCGGCGGTGGCGGACAACACGCCCACGCCTCCATAAGCCACCATCAGCGTCAACGATGCGACAGCCACCATCATGATCCAGACCAGGGCGCCTCGACGCAACGGGCCCAGGCCTGAAGCCCACATCAACAACAGCAGCGGCGCGACCAGTAGGCCGGTTTCTTTTGAAGCAGTGGCCGCCAGTGCCGCCAGTAAAGCGAGCGCTCCCGCCCTCATACCGCCGGCGCTTTCGGCCTGGCCTGGCTTGTCCTTCCCTGGGTCAGCCGAGCTCCAGGCCAGCAGGGCCAGGAGCGTAAAAAGCGTGGCCAACAGATCGCGGGCACCCGAAACGTAGGCCACCGACTCCACCCACAGGGGGTGGGCCAGGCAGGCCACGCAACACAGGAGGGCCAGCAGGCTGTTGGCCCCCAGCCTCCGGTACAGGCACCACAGCGTCGCCGCCACGCCACCAAAAAGCAGCAGGTTGGCCAGGTGGTACACCGAGGCCGCCAGATCCTGCCGTCCCAGCAGTCCGGCAAGCCAGTACTCTGCCAACCAGGCCAGGTGCCTCAGCGGGCGATAGGGCAACAGCCCACCGCTGCCGGCGGGTCCGTTCTCGCCCAGCAACGAAAGGTCGTCAAACAGTAAATCAAAAGTGATGACGGGTAGATAGAGCGCTATCGCCGCCAGCCCGACGGCCACGGTCAGGCGCAGTCCCGTGTTCGCCGACCTGCCCGGCTGGCGCCATAAGTCAGAGGCCCTTGCACGCGCCGTCATGTTGAGATGATAGCCGCCTCGCGCCACCCCGCGAAGTGCCACCCGTCACCAGTACAAGACCGTGGCGCCAGGGCCGCGCTTTGCTTGCGCCCCAGCGTGGCCTGTGCAATTAAAAGAAACGCGGAGTCTCCGCATCAACAGACAACCTGGAGGTCCCAGAAAGATGAAAGCACCCATACAAGCGGCGATGATAGTTACCTTGGCCCTGGCCTTCACTGCCTGTGCCAGCATGCAGAGCTCCTCGAGCAAGGCCCGCAACCAGGGCGATGTGGCCGAGGCCGTGGCCCGCGCCGAGGCAGCCGCCGCTGCCGCCGAAGATGCAGCCCGCAAGGCCGAGACCGCGGCCGAAAAGTCCGAGGTTATTTTCCACACCGGCATGCAGAAGTAAGGGGCGGAAACCGGCGGGCCTCCCCTTCAGTCGATAACGACCACGGTCTTGAGTGCCTCGTCAGTGCGCGCGGCCATGGCCAGCGCCTCGGCCGCCTTCTCTAACGGGAACCTGTGCGTGACAAGGTCGTCGGCCGACACCACACCCGAGCGAATGTATTCCAACGCCGCGCGTGTATCGGCAGGTCCGCAGGAGTAGCTGGGCACAATGGAAATCTCGTCAAAGTAGAGCCGTGACGGATCGATCTCGAGTGTTTTGCCTGGCTTTGAGCAGGTAAAAAACACAACCGTTGACGCTGGGCCGGCCGCGTCGAGCCCGTCGTTCATCGCCTGCAGGCTGCCCGGCCCCACTATGACCACATCCGCCCCGGCGCCAGCCGTGGCCTTCTCCACTCCCTCGCGCAGCGTGCCCTCGCGCACATCAACCACGCCGTCGGCGCCCAGGCAGCGAGCACGTTCCAGGCGCGCCGGTACCATGTCGGCCACGACCACCGACGCGCCCAGTTGCTTAGCCAATAACAGGTGTAACACGCCCATTATCCCGGCACCGATTACAGCCACCGTGTCGCCCGGGGCAACGGCTCCACGGGCAAGCGACTTCACCACGCAGGCCACCGGCTCCACGAGGCTGGCCGACACGAAGTCTATTCCTTCGGGCAACAGCAGCGTGTCGTTGACAGCATTGGGAGCCGCGGCCACAAAGTACTCGGCCATGCCGCCGGGGCTGAGGCCGTTCTGCCGCCAGGTCGGGCAGTGCACCGGCGCGCCACGCCGGCACTGTCGGCAGCTGCCGCAAGGCGCGTGGTGGTGCACGAACACGCGATCGCCGATCTCGAGCTGCTCAACTCCCTGTCCCAATGCAGCCACTTCGCCGGCCGGCTCGTGACCAAAAACCAACGGGGCCTTGCGGCGCATGTACCAGGACATGATGTCGCCCGTGCAGATGCCGCAGGCGCGAGTACGAACGAGTATCTCGCCCGGACCCGGCTCGGGTACCGGCTGGTCCTCTATGCGAACGTCGTCGCCATCGTAGTAGCGGGCTACTTTCACGCGGGCCCCTTCATGACGACCCTGGCCCGTGGGGAAGAACAGCACACTTGACCTGTTGGCCCGTGCCCAGGTCTTCGAACACGGCCGGCAACTCGTCCAGCGACGCGGTTGAAGTTATGAACGGCGACCAGTCCACCGAGGGGTCACCCAGCAGCCCGGCGGCCACCTCGACGTCGGCCGGGCAGAAATGAAAAGGGCTCGCGATAGCCACGCCGTCGTAGTGCAAGCGGTAGCTGTCGAGCGACACCCGCGAACCGGCCGGGCAACCACCGAACAACACCACGCTGCCGCCGCGGGCCGCCAGTTGCGGCGCCTGCTCCCATACATCGATACTGCCCGTGCACTCCACCACAAGGTCGGCCCCCCTGCCCCCCGTGAGCTGGGCAACCGAAGCCTCGAGGTCGTCGTCCTCGCCCAGCACGGCGTCGGCCCCCAGCCTGCGTGCCACCTCGAGCCTGAACGGCCTTCGCCCGGCCACCACCACGCGGCCGGCACCCGCCCGCTTGAGCGCCACCAGCCACAGCAACGCAATGGGGCCAGCCCCAAGCAACAGGACCGTGGCCGACTCGTCGCGATCACGGAGCGGCACGCCCGACATGCCGTGGCACACCGTCGACAGCGGCTCGAGGAGGGCGGCGTGTTCAAAGGGCAGGTGATCGGGACGATGGTAAACGTTGCTGCGCAGCACCCGCTCGGTAATGAGCAGGTACTGCGAGTAAGCGCCCAGGATCATCTCGTCCATCAGGCTCTCGCAGAGATTCTGCTGGCCGCGTCGGCAGTAGCGACAGTTGTTGCAGGGGCCGGTGTTGGCCGACATCAGCTCGTCGTCCAGCGCAAAGCCTTCCACTGCAGAGCCGAGTTGGACCACGCGGCCGGCAAACTCGTGGCCGAAGGGCGTCGGACAGGGCATCTTGGGGTGGCCGCGACGCCAGGCCTTCAGGTCGGTGCCGCAGGTGAGCGCCGCGCGCACCTCGAGCACGATGTCGCCGGGACCGGGCCTGGGGTCGGGCGCGTCGTCTTCGACGATGATGAGCCCGGGTTTCTGCAATACGCAGCGCTTCACGGCTACGAGTTGCCGCGGGTAGGCGAAGGGCGCGACACCAGCCCGGCGAACACGGCTTTCAGAGCCCGCCCAGCCAGTTCTCGATAGCGTCGAGCCCCTTGCTGAGCTGTTCCATCGAGGTGGCATACGATACGCGAAAGTGATCCGAAGAGCCGAAGTCGTTGCCACCGACCACACCCACCGAGGCGCCGTCGAGCATCGCCAGCGCGAAGGCATCACCGTTGTCCACGTCCGCTCGTTGGAACGCATCGCGCGCGTTCACAAAAACGTAGAACGCGCCGCCTGGCGGGGACACCGACAGGCCATCGATGGCGTTGAAGCGCTCGCAAACGTAGGCGCGTCGCCGGCCAAACTCTTCTATCATCGGCGCCAACGCCGACTGGGGGCCGGTGAGTGCCTCCACGGCCGCGGCCTGGGCAATAGAGCTGGGGTTCGAAGTCATCTGCCCCTGCAGCGTGAGCATAGCCTTGATGACGTTTGCCGGGGCAGCGCAGTAGCCCACCCTCCAGCCTGTCATGGCGTAGGTCTTCGACACCGAGTTGGCCACCACCGTGCGCTCCCTGAGCGACGGGAACATCGTGAGCAGGTGCGGCGGGCGGCCGCCATCGTAGCGTACGAACTCGTAGACGTCATCGCACAACACCACGCAGTCGTGGCGTTCGAGCACCGCCCCCAGCTCGCGCAGGCCGGCTTCGTCGTAGCAGGCGCCGGTGGGGTTGGACGGGCTGTTGAGTATGACCATGCGCGTTGCCGGGGTCAGCGCGGCCTCGAGCTCGGCCGCAGACAGCAGGAATCCGTTTTTCTCTGAAGCCGGCAACACACGCGGTACGCCACCCGACAACGCCACCATGTCGGGATAACTCACCCAGTAAGGCCCGGGTATCACCACCTCGTCGCCATCGGACAACAACGCCTGCATGGCGTTGTACAGCGTGTGCTTGCCCCCGCAACTGGCCATGACCTCGGCCTGGGAGTAGTCGAGCGCGTTATCACGCGCCAGCTTGACCGTAATCGCATGCCGCATCTCGGAAGTTCCACCCACCGGGGTGTACTTGAACTCACCGTTGCGAATGGACTGGTGGGCCGCCTCGCAAACGTTGTCCCAGGTTGGAAAATCGGGCTCGCCGGCGGCAAAGCCGACAACGTCGCGACCCGAGGCCTTCAGCTCTATCACGCGCGAGTTCATCGCCATGGTCGACGACGGTTTTACCTTCTGCAGGCGGTCAGAAAGTTTCAAGCCCTGTCTCTCATTTTGAAAATTTATCGTTGAGCGCGCGCAGGACACATGGCGGAACCTGCGCCGACACGTCGCCACCGAGAGTGGATACCTCGCGTATGAGACTGGAACTTGTGTAGAAATGCGCTTCGTCAGCCATGAGAAATACCGTCTGCACATCAGCGCAGAGGTGACGGTTCATCAACGCCATCTGGAACTCGTAATCAAAATCGGCCACCGCCCTCAGCCCACGTATCACCGCCCCTGCGCCGTTGTCGCGCGCGTAGTCGACCAGCAGTCCGTGAAACGAATCCACCGACACGCGATCACCGTACTGGCTCGTAGCCTCGGCTATCATCGCCTCGCGATCTTCGCGGGTAAACAAGCCCCCGGGCTTGTCCTTGTTGAAGGACACCGTGATGCGCAGGTGGTCAAACAGGGCCAGGGCCCTCTCCACTATGTCCAGATGCCCGTTGGTTACCGGGTCAAACGAACCCGGATATACGGCTGTCCTTTTGCTCACTTAATGACTCCCTTCATGCTCGACTCCCCTACCGCCTCGCCCCGGCTTCGTACAACCACAGTGCAGTGTCGCCGTAATCGTCTCTTCTTACCAGCAGCAGGCTACCAGTCGAGTCGGGGAGTGCGACCTGGCGGTCAGTTTCAACGCTCACCCAGCCGCCCGGCCCCAACAGCTCAAGGCCACCCAGCGTCTCAAGGGTTTCCAGTGCCAGAGGGCCCGCGTATGGCGGATCAACAAAAACACCGTCAAAAACCCGCCCCTCGCGCGCGAGCCTGCCCAGCGCAGCAGCCACCTCTGCGCGCAGCACTTCCGCTTGCAAGCCATCTGCCCGCGTACCATCTGCCCGCAAGCCACAGCGCTCCAGGTTGGCCTCTATCACACCTACCGCGCCGCGATCGCGCTCCACGCTCAACAACTCGGCCGCCCCGCGACTCAAGGCCTCGAGGCCCAGCGCGCCGCTGCCCGCAAACAGGTCGAGCAAGCTGGCCCCCTCTAACTCGTAGCGCACCAGCAGGCGGTTGAACAGGGCCTCGCGCACCCGGTCAGCCGTGGGCCGAGTGCCCTTGCCCGGCACGGCTTCCAACCTGCGTCTCTTGAACTTTCCGCCTATAATACGCAACGGCGAACGGACTTATAGCGCAGCCCACCACGGCGGGCAAAAAAGGGCTGCGCGCTCCTTTCTCACGAAGGAGAGGCAGACCGAGGCATCCGGACCGGGAGGCTGCCCTGCCACGCCGCCTCCCACCCCACCGGCAACCTCCCTGCTTTACACCAGTGGGGCGCTGAAGTAACTTGCCCGCCGTGAACGCAGCCGTCATACCCGTGCGATCCACCACCGGGGCCAAGCAGAGACTGGGCCAACGGCTGGACCCGTCGCGCCGCGAAGCCCTTGCCCTGGCCATGCTCGACGACATGCTGGCAGCGCTGGTCGGCTCACGCGCACTCGACCTGCCAGCCGTGGTGAGCAGCGACCCGGTGCTGCTTGAGCGCGCGAGGTCGCGGGGCGTCCTCGCGCTGGACGAACGCCAGCTCCAGGGCAAAGCCCTGGGACTCAACGGCGCGGTGGCCTGGGCCGCCGAACAACTCGAGCAGCGCGGGGCCACCCGGCTGCTGGCCATTCCCGGCGACGTGCCGCTGCTGCGGTCCAGTGAAATCGACGAACTGTTTGAGCTCGATTCCCCGCTCCGGTCGGTGCTGCTGGTGCGATCGGAGTCACCCGGCGGCACCAACGGCCTGCTGCTCAGCCCACCCACGGTCATGCAACCGCGCTTCGAGGGCGAGAGCCTGGCCGCCCACGTGAACGCCTGCGAACAGGAGCAGCTACCCTGCACCGTGCTTGATCTCGCCGGTTTCGCGCTGGACCTCGATCAACCCGAAGACCTCGAGACGATGCTCGACGCTGCCGAAGACCTGCGAACCACTCGCCTTCTCAGGCACTGGTTCGCCGGTGACCTGCGCAACAGCACGGCAGCGTGAGCGGGGTGACCGCCAATAGAAAAATCTCGCCGGCTACCGCAGACAGCCGTGGTGGTGTCGCGGTGCTCCTGGTGTCGGGCTTTCTCGGGTCGGGCAAAACCACGCTCGTGCGCCACCTGCTCGACGACGCCATCGCCAACGGGGTGAAAGTTGCCATCGTCACCAACGAATTCGGCGAGCTCGGACTCGATGCCGCCCTCATCGGTGCGGGCGGGCAGGCCACGGTCGAACTGGAGGGCGGCTGCGTGTGCTGCCAGCTCTCCGACGAACTGCTCGACACCTTGCAGGAGCTGCGCGAGAGCGTCGACCCGGACCGCATCATAATCGAGACCTCGGGCGTCGCCCTGCCCTACGACACCCTGGTGCAGCTGTGGCGCGAGCCCGTAAACTCCTGGCTGGCTGACGACGCGGCCCTGGTGGTTGTCGATGCCCTGCAGGTGTACGAGCAGCGCGACCTCGAGGGTACCTTTGAGCAGCAGGTGAGCTCGGCCGACCTGCTGCTGCTCAACAAGATAGACCTCGTGCCCGACTCGGCGCTTCCGGCCATCGAAGCCCGGCTACGGGCCATGGAACCCGACGCGCCCCTGCTTCACGCGAGCCACTGCCAGGTGGACCCGTCGGTGCTTTTCACGCCGCGACCGGCACAACTGGGCGACGAACCGCAGGCACGCGAGCAGCGACGCGCACCGGCCGAGCGCGGAGCGCACGACGAACACGACCACGAGCACTTCATGAGCGAGGTCATCACTGTGGCCGATGACAGCGACCTCGAGCAGCTCGAGGCCGAGCTGCTCAAAACCTCGCTGCTGCGGGTCAAGGGATTCGTGCGTGTTGGCGGGCGCGTGAAGTTGCTGCAAGGCGTGGGCAGCCGGCTCGATGTGTCCGACGCGGCCGACGGCGTGGACGAGAAGCTCGTGGGCCGCGTGGTGATTATACGTCGCGCCAGCGATCAGTCGCGCGATTCGTAGTCGAACACGAGACCCTCTTCACCCGGGCTGACTTCGCCGACGCTGACGCGCACCTGCCCGCCGCGGGCGAGCCGCCCGAACAGTATCTCGTCGCTGAGGACGCTGCTTATTTCTTTCTCGACCAGGCGTCTGAGTGGGCGCGCACCGAAGGCGGGGTCGTATCCCTTGTGCGCCAGCCATGACAGGGCCGAGGCCTCGATCACCAGCGACACGTTCCGGCTCTTGAGCCTCGCCTCCAGCTCGCTGCCGATTTTTTCGACCACCTGCTCCGCGACCTCGATCGGCAGCGGGTTGAACGGCACTATTGCGCTCAGGCGGTTGCGGAACTCGGGGCTGAACAGCTTCTCTATGGCCTTCATCGAGCGCCCGGCACCGTCGGCCGTCTGCTCAAAACCAATAGCGTTGGCCTCGGCGTCGCGCGCGCCGCTGTTGGTGGTCATGATCAGAATCACCTGGCGAAAATCACTCTTGCGTCCGTTGTTGTCGGTAAGCGTGGCGTAGTCCATGACCTGCAGGAGAATATTGAAGACATCCTCGTGGGCCTTTTCTATTTCGTCGAACAAGACCACCGCGTGGGGATTGCGATGCACGGCATCGGTGAGCTGCCCGCCCTGGTCGTAGCCCACGTAGCCCGGGGGCGCACCGATGAGCCTGGAGACGGTGTGCTTCTCCATGTACTCGCTCATGTCAAAACGCATGAACTCCACGCCCATCGACAAAGCCAGCTGGCGGGCCAGCTCGGTCTTGCCCACCCCCGTGGGGCCGGCAAAAAGAAAACTACCCACGGGCTTGTCGGGTTCAGCCAACCCCGAGCGCGACAGGCGAATGGCGCTCACCACCTTGTCGACGGCCTCGTCCTGGCCGTAGACCATCAAGCGTATGTCGCGACCAAGGGTTTCGAGTCGACGTCGGTCGTGCACGTGCACCGTGCGCGTGGGCACGCGGGCCATCCTCGAGACGACTTTCTCCACGTCGCGCACGGTCACTCTTCTCACGCCGCCCTGCCCGCGCTCGCGCAGCTTGACCTCGGCACCCGACTCGTCGAGCACGTCGATGGCCTTGTCGGGCAGCAAGCGGTCGGTGACATAACGGGCCGACAGTTCCACCGATGACTTGATGGCCCGCGGCGTGTACTCCACGCCGTGAAATTCCTCGTAGCGCTGCTTGAGGCCAGACAGAATCTCCAGCGATTCTTTCTCGCCCGGCTCGACTACCTCGATTTTCTGAAAGCGGCGCGACAGCGCGTGGTCTTTCTCTATGATCGACCGGTACTCCTTCCACGTCGTCGTACCAATGCAACGCAGTTCGCCCGACGCCAACGCCGGCTTGAGAATGGCCGAAGCGTCGAGCGCCCCGCCGGTGGCGGCGCCGGCGCCAACAATGGTGTGCATCTCGTCGATGAAGAGCACCGTGTCACTGCCGGCCTCGTCGAGGGCCGACATGACGGCCTTCAGCCGTTCTTCAAAATCACCGCGGTAACGCGTACCCGCCGTGAGCGCGCCCATGTCGAGCGAGTAGATGACGGTGTCGCGCAGGCAGGCGGGCACGTTGCCATGAAAGATAGCCATGGCCAGGCCCTCAACGATGGCCGTCTTGCCCACCCCCGCGTCACCCACCAGCACCGGGTTGTTCTTGCGGCGGCGTGCGAGCACGGCGATGCTGCGATCGAGTTCCGCGCGGCGGCCTATGAGCGGATCGATCTCGTCGCGGGCAGCCTTCAGGTTGAGGTTGACGCAAAACCTCGCCAGCGGCTCGGACAGCTCGGCACCGCCCTCGGAGTCGTCACCGTGGGCGCCACCTTGGCCCTCGGACCACGGCGGTGAGTCGGAGTCTTCGCCCTCTCCGCCGCCCGGTCCGTCGCTACCGAGACCGTGCGAAAGAAAACGTACCACCTCGTAACGGCTCACCCCGTGGCGCTTGAGATACCAGGCGGCGTGGGATTCCTCGTCGCGGAACATCGCCGTGAGCAGGTTGCTACCGTCCATGCTCTCCTGCCCGGACGACTGCACGTGCGAAGCGGCCAGCTGCAAGACGAGTTGGGCGCCTATGGTGTAGCCCGGTGCCCAGGCCACTGTATCGCTGGGCGTAAGCTCGCGCCCGGTGTTGGCCAGGCCATCGCCCGAAGAAGCCGCATCGCCTTCATCGAGATCGCCTACCAGGGGATCCTCATCGTCTTCTGCCGCGTCGGCCGCGTCGGCCGTCGCCGCAGCGAGCAACGGCACCACCGGCGAATTTTTGTCGAGAAAGGACCCTAATTCGGAGGCGAGCTTTTTCAGGTTAACACCCAGTCCCGACAACACCCGCGCCGCGTCCGGGTCCTCGAGCAGTGCCAACAGCAGGTGCTCCACCGACACGAATTCGTGCCGCCTCGTGGTGGCGTAGTCCACCGCGCGCAACATCGTGCGTTCTAGTTCGTCAGATATTCTCATGCGCCGTCACCCTCCCGTCCGCTGTCGTCGGCTCCTTCATCTTCGCCCTCGGCCACCTCGAGCCTGCATTCGAGGGGATGCTCGTGGCGCCGCGCCAGCTCTTGAACCTGTGCCGCCTTGGTGCGAGCCGTGTCATGGGCGTAGACACCGCAGCAACCCTTGCCCTCGTTGTGCACGTCCAGCATGAGCCGCACGGCCTCTTCGTTCGACTTGTAGAACACCGCCTCGAGTATCCAGACCACGAATTCCATGGGGGTGTAGTCGTCGTTGAGCACCAGCACCCGGTACATCGACGGTCGCTTGAGCGCCGTCCGCCGACGGGTGAGCAGCTGGCCCTCGCCACTGCTGTCGTGGCCGTTCAAACGGTCGCCTGCGCACCGGGTGTTGCGCGACCCTGCCGACGCGGCTGCAAACTGACTCCAAGCATTCATTTCTATGCTGAT
>CAUZFM010000039.1:0-24701 GCA_963579235.1 uncultured Binatia bacterium (SeqCode) | reverse complement strand
ACGAACACGCGGCAGCGGCAACAGCGCAACATCTGCTGGGCTTGCTAAGCGAAGACGACGGGTTAGACTCCATGGTCCAAGCCGCCCGCAAGTCGGCGCGGCCCGGGGCTGGAGAAAGGGTGCTGAAAGTTATCGAAGAGGTCCTCGCCGCATCCTGATGGATAACTCGCAATCCAGCCGGCAGTACCAACCCTGGGACCACATGTTTCCCGGCGTCGGTGCCGCCATGGATGCTGGCGTGCACGAACACATCCATCTTGTGGGCGTGGGGGGTATAGGCATGAGCGGGATCGCCGAGGTGCTGCTCACCCTGGGCTACCGCGTGACCGGTTCCGACCTGCGTACGACCGAAGTCACGCGCCGGCTCGAGAAGCTGGGCGCGGGCATCGTCTACGGGCACAGCGCCGACTCAATCGACATGGGCATAGACGTCGTGGTGGTGTCGTCGGCCGTCGACGATGGCAACCCCGAGGTCGTGGAGGCCCGCGCGCTCAGGGTTCCTGTGATACGCCGCGCCGAGATGCTGGCCGAGCTCATGCGTCTGAAATACGGCGTGGCGGTGGCCGGCGCGCACGGCAAGACCACCACCACCTCGTTGATGGCGGCGGTGCTGGGCGAGGGCGGCTACGACCCCACGCTGGTCATCGGCGGTCGCCTGAAATCGCTGGGCGGCAGCAACGCCAGGCTGGGAACCTCGCGCTACATGGTGGCCGAGGCCGACGAGAGCGACGGCAGCTTCGTGGCGCTCAAGCCGGTGATAGCGGTGGTGACCAACATCGACCGCGAGCACATGAACCACTACCGCACCATGGAACGACTGGTCGACGCCTACGTGGAGTTTGTGAACAGCGTGCCGTTTTACGGCCGCGCCATACTGTGCGTTGACAGCGACGAAGTGCGCGGCATGCTCCCGCGCATTCGCAAGCGGGTGGTCACCTACGGATTTTCGGCCGACGCCGACCTGCGCGCGGTAGAAGTAAGGCGCGATGGCTTCAAGACCTCGTTCGAAGTCATACGTCGCGGCGTGGCCCTGGGCCCAGTCGAGCTGGCCATGCCCGGCCGTCACTCGGTGCTCAACGCGCTGGCCTCGGTGGCGACGGCCCTTGAGCTGGGCATGGATTTTTCCGATTGCAGTAAAGCCCTGTCGGCCTTTGAAGGCGTCATGCGACGCTTCGAGGTCAAGGGCGAGTGCAACGGCGTGACGGTGATAGACGACTACGCTCATCATCCCACCGAGCTGCGAGCGACCCTGGGCGCCGCCCGCGATGGTTTCTCGCAGCGGGTACTGGCCGTTTTTCAACCCCACCGCTACAGCCGCCTGGCCGACCTATTCAAGGACTTTGCGGCTGCTTTTGAAGACGCCGACGAAGTGGTGGTCACCGACATCTACGCGGCCGGCGAACAGCCGCTCGAAGAAGCCAGCGCCCAACTACTCGTGGATGCCATCAGGCGGCTTCACGACGGGCCGGTGAGCTACCTTCCGTTTGATGACACGCTTGCCCCCAGAGTGGCCGAACTGTCCCGTCCCGGTGACCTCGTGATCACCATGGGCGCCGGTGACATAACGCGCCTGGGTCCCGAGATCCTTGCTCGACTCGGCCGCTGAACGCCTCGAGGCCCTGGCCCTCGGGCTGGCCGAGGACGAGGTGGAATTCCACAGGTCGCGGTCGCTGGCGCGGCTCACCTCCTGGCGCATAGGCGGTCCCGGCGATCTCTTCGTTGCGCCCAATGACCGGCGGTCGCTTTCGGCGGCCCTGGGCCGGGCGTCGGCCACCGGCGTTCCGGTGACCTTTATAGGCGGTGGCACCAACCTGCTGGTATCCGACAAGGGGGTGCGCGGCCTGGTAATCAAGCTGGGCGAGGGCTTCGATTACATCCGCTGGGCTGACGAGGGCGGCGAGAAGGCCACCGTGGAGGTCGGCGCGGCCACGAAACTGGCCCGACTTGTGCGCGAAACCGTGGACGCAGGCTACGGCGGACTGGAGTTTGCTGCGGGCATACCTGGCCTGGTGGGCGGTGGCACGTTGATGAACGCCGGCGCCTTCGGGGGCGAGCTGGGCGAGGCCATACAATCGATCGAAGTGGCCGATGGCGAGGGGCAGGTGAGCAGGATTGGCACAGCCGACTTGCAGTTCTCCTACCGCAAGCTGGCGCTGCACGCCGACCGCGTGCTAATCTCAGTGGGATTCGTGTTGTTACGCTCTTCTACGTCAAGGCTGAGGAGCGCGGTGGAAGTGGTGCAGAAGAAGCGGAGAAAGAAACAACCGGTGGGCCATCCCAACGCGGGTTCTGTTTTTCGTAATCCCCCTGGCGAGTACGCCGGCCGCCTCATCGAGCGCGCGGGACTCAAGGGCACCCAGGTGGGCGAGGCCCGGATTTCGGACGAGCACGCCAACTTCATAGTCAACCTGGGCGACGCCCGGGCCGACGATGTGCGCCGCTTGATGCAACTGGTTCAGGACTCGGTGTGGGAGCGGAGCGGCGTGTGGCTGGAGCCCGAAGTGCGCATGCTCGGCGAGTGGTGAAGTGAGCGTTAGCGAAGTGAGCGGTGAAGACGGTGGCGGTGCGTAAACGAAAACTGACCAAGCGGGAAAAAGCAGCTCGCAAGAAAGCCGCGCGAGGCGGCCTACTCGTTGCCTGCACGGCGGTCAGCCTGTGGATCATATCTGCCTTCGCGTGGCCGGCCTTTGCCGATCATCCTTACTTCAAATTGAAATCGGTGAGAGTGAGTTGTGACTCTGAGGCGGCCGACCCGCGCAGGTTGGCTGCACGCGCCGGACTCTACGCTGGCACCAGCGTGTGGCGGCTCGACCTTGATGGCGCCATTCGCGAGCTCGGGTCTGACACCTGGGTCGAACGCGTAGAACTTGAACGCCGGCTGCCGGCCGAGGTGCGCCTGCGCGTGTTGCGCAAGCGACCGGTGGCCGCCACCATGCTCGACAGTGGCCCGTGGCTGGTCGACGAGAGCGGCGCCGTGTATCGCGGCGTGGATCGCACGGCGCTGCCCGACATCCCCTGGGTGACCGGCTGGCAGGACATCGACAGCAGGGGCGCGAGGGTAAACCGGCTCAGGGCCGCCGTGGCGGTGGTGCACGAGGCCAACGCCCGCGAGCTGCCGCTGTCGCAGGTGGACCTGGACGCTGACGGTGAAGTGTGGCTCTACCTGGACGGCTACCCGGTGTCTATAAGGCTTGGCTTGCCCGGTGATTCGGGTGCGCGCTTGAATCGCCTGTCGCGCGTGCTCGGAGAGTTGGGCGCAGGGCTCGAACAGGTGAGCCGCATAGACCTGGCCATGGACGGTGTCGTGGTAGTGAAGGCCCGCGGCGGTAAAATACGGGCTTTGTCGGCCACGCTGGCCTCCAGCGGTCGCTCTGCCGGCATGGGAATTGGTGGCGGTCGTGGCTAAGACTCCGCAGATATTTGCTGGCCTTGATATAGGCTCACAGAAAGTGGCCATGATCATAGCTGAGCGTGGCCCGGGTGGTACGGTCGACGTGCTGGGCGTGGGTACGGCGCTGTCCAACGGTATAACGGCTGGCCGCGTGGTCGACGTTGAGGCCACGGCCGATGCTATCGCGGTGGCCATGTCCGAGGCCGAGCTCATGGCTGGCACCTCGGTGCGCTCGGTGTCGGTGTCGCTGTCGGGCGACCACGTGCGTGGCACCAACAGTCACGGGGTCGCGGCGGTGGACAACGGCGAAGTGTCGGCCGGCGACGCGCGCAGGGTCATAGAGGCGGCCCAGGCCGTGCCTCTTCCGCCCGACCAGGAAATACAACAGACACTGTGCCGCGACTTCGTGGTCGACGGCCAATCGGGTGTGAGCGACCCGGTAGGAATGAGCGGCGTGCGGCTGGAGGTCAACCTTCACCTTGTAAGTGGTGCCGAGACCGCGGTGGCCAACGTCTTCAAGTGCTGCAACCGCGCCGGGCTGAGCGTGGAAGACGTGGTGGCCTCTTCGCTGGCCTCGGCCCAGGCCGTGCTCTCGGACGATGAGAAAGACCTGGGCGTGGTGCTCATGGACATGGGTGCCGGTACGATCGACCTGGTTGTCTACCGTGGCGGCTCGGTCGCCCACAGCTCGGTGAGCACCATTGCCGGCGATCATATAACCCGCGATCTTGCCCACTGTCTTGAGACTTCGCTGGGCGAGGCCGAGGCGCTGAAAAAACGCCACGGTCGCGCGCATTCCATGCTGGTCGATTCAGATTCGGAGATCGAAGTGGCCGGTGTCGGCGGCCGCTCGCCCAGCCTGGTGGGCAAGGCACTGGTGGCCGACATCGTGGAGTCGCGGCTCGAAGAAATATTTGAGGGCGTCCTCAAGCGCCTCGAAGAAGCCGGGCAGGGCGAGAAGCTGACTTCGGGCGTGGTACTGACCGGCGGTTGCTCGATGATGCCAGGCATAGTCGACGTCGCCTCGAGGGTGCTGCGCCTGCCCGTGCGCCTGGGCGAACCTGCGCAGCTGGGTGGCCTGGCCGAGGAGGTCGACGACCCGTCCTGGGCCACGGTGATAGGGTTGGTACACGACCTGCCGGGCGGCGATATTATAAACGCCGGTGCGACACCCCGCTTTCTGCCACGCTGGCTGCAACGCAAGTGGCGCGAGTTGTTCTGAGCTTTGCACTGCCGCGGAGTCGCGCGGCGGCTCGCCGTGGTGTATTCTTGATGCTTCCAAGCGCGCTCGGCGCGCAGTTTTTGTAGTGGAATCTCGTTGGCGGCCGGGCCGCAGTGGAGGAGGGGTGGATGATCGAGTTGGTGGACGGCGACGAGGGTAAGGCCAGGATAGTAGTAGTGGGCGTGGGCGGCGGCGGCGGTAACGCGGCCAACACCATGATCCAGGGCCAGCTCAACGGCATACACTTCATAGTTGCTAACACCGACCTGCAGGCGCTGGGTACCAGCCAGGCGCCGGTCAAGGTGCAGATCGGAGCCGAGCTGACCAAGGGACTGGGCGCCGGCGCCAACCCTGAAATAGGCCGCAAGGCCGCCCTCGAACAGGAAGACCTCATCCGCGAAGAAGTCTCGGGTGCCGACATGGTATTCGTTACCGCCGGCATGGGCGGTGGCACGGGCACCGGGGCAGCGCCGGTCATAGCTCGCATAGCCCGCGACCTGGGCACCCTGACCGTCGGCGTGGTGACGCGCCCGTTCAAGTTCGAGGGACGAAAGAGACAGAGACAGGCCGAGGAAGGCGTGCGCGAGATGCGCGCGGCCGTGGACACGCTCATCGTGATCCCCAACCAGAGGCTGGTCGACATATCACAGCGGGGCACCACCGCGCTCGACGCCTTCGGTCTCGCCGACGACGTGTTGTTCCAGGCCGTCAAGGGCATTTCGCAGATCATAACCGAGGCCGGCCTCATCAACGTGGACTTTGCCGACGTGAGAACGATCATGTCCGAGATGGGTCTTGCCATGATGGGCGCGGGCACCGGCAGTGGCGACACCCGGGCACTCGACGCGGCTACGGCCGCCGTATCGAGCCCGCTGCTCGAAGACCTCACGATATCGGGCGCCAGCGGACTGCTGGTTAACATCACCGCAAGCGACGATTTTGGCATGCAGGAAATGAACGAGGCCGTGGACTTCCTGCAGGAACAGGTACACGAGGACGCCAACATCATCGTCGGCCTGGTGCACGACTCCACCATCAAGGACGAGGTGAGCATAACCGTTATTGCCACAGGCTTCGGCGATTCGCTCACCGACGAGGAGCAGGAGGGCGCCGAGATGATGGTCAATCTTCCCGTCGATGGCCCGCGGGCTTCGGCCGACCAGCCCTTGAATTCGCTTGCCAACGGCGTCACTGGCACTGCTCCCGTGCTGCCCGACGACGCCGAGCTGGCGGGTCCTGACCAGCATTCGGGCTTCAGCATGGAGCCGGTCGAGGGCGAGGCCACTCTGGAGCAGGCCCAAAACCACCAAGTCGCGCTCGAGCTGGACCCGGAACCGGCCATGGGCGCGGCGCCCGCGCGCAGCGAATCGCGCTCGCTCGACATCCCGGCCTACCTCAGGCGCTGGAAGGAACGGGCTCAACGCCCCAACCGCTGACCTGCCGGGCCGGGGTGGCCAGCCCGCGACTGCTTCCAAAGGGGGGCTGCCGGCTATAGGCTCTCCAACCGGTGAGCAACCCAGAGGAAAAACTTCTATTCAAGCCCAACAGTTCGGGGGCTGTATCGGTGTGCCTGGCCTACCCGGGCCCGCGCGAGGTGGCGCTGGCCAACCTCGGCTTCCAAGCCGTGTTTCGCATACTGGCCACCACCCCCGGCGTGGTATGCGAGCGCGCCTACCAGCCCGACCCCGGCCAGGCGCTTCTCAGCTACGAATCAAGCCGTGCGGCGGGCGACTTCGATATACTGGCGTTCTCGCTGTCGTTTGAGAGCGACTACCCTCTGGTGGTTGCCATGCTGGATTCGGCCGGCATTCCCGCGCGCCGGCAGGCCCGCGATCAGAGTGACCGCGCCTGGCCTCTGTTGATGGCCGGCGGCCCGGCGTGTTTTTTAAACCCCGAGCCCATGGCTCCCTTCATGGACCTCTTCCTGCTGGGCGAGGCCGAGGAGATGCTTGTCGAGGCGTTTCGGTCGGCCGAATCCTGGCGTGGCATAGGCGGTGCGGCGGTGCTCGACGCGCTTTCGTCTGTGGCCGGTGCCTATCGGCCGTCTGACTGCGATCCCGTGTACGGCACCGATGGGCGACTGGCCGACCGGGGGGCGCACGAGGGCAGGCCTGAGACCGTGCTGCGCCGCTACGTCAAAAATCTCGACGACGCCGGCGCGCGCACGGTGGTGGTTGCCCCGGACGCTGTTTTTGGCGACAAGTTCCTGGTCGAGGCCAGCCGCGGCTGCGAGTGGGGTTGCCGTTTCTGCGCTGCGGGTTTCATGTACCGGCCGGTGCGTCACCGCGACAGCGGCAGGGTGCTGGCCGATGCGAAGGCCGGGCTTGAGCACAGCCGGGAGGTTGGCCTGGTGGGCGCCGAGATGGCAAGCCATCCCGGCATCACTCGCACCTGCTCGGACATCGCCGACCTGGGCGCGCGCGTGTCGCCGTCTTCGCTCAAGGCCGACGTCATAACGCCGGGCCTGGCCGCCGCCCTGGCCCGCGCCGGCACGCGCTCGGTCACCGTTGCCCCCGAGGCGGGTTCGGAACGCATGCGGCGGGTCATCAACAAGAATTTGAGCGAAGCCGAGATACTGCGCGCGGCCGACATGCTGGCTGTCGACGGCGTGGAGTCGCTCAAGCTCTACTTCATGGTGGGTCTGCCGGGCGAAGAGGAAGAAGACCGGCAGGCCATCGTCGATCTGGTCACTACCATACGCGATCGCCTGCTTAGCGCTGGTCGAGAGCATGGCCGCGTGGGGTCGGTCAAGGTCTCGATCAACCCCTTCGTGCCCAAGCCGTGGACGCCCTTCCAGTGGGACGCCATGATGCCGGTGGCCCAGCTCAAGGACGTGTTGCGGCGCCTGCGTCGGTCGCTGGGTCGGCTTGACAACGTGCAGGTCGACGCCGACTCGCCGCGGGAGGCTTACATGCAAACGCTGCTGTCGCGTGGCGACAGGCGCGTGGCCGACATCATTGAGACGCTTGCGCGGGCCGACAAGGGTCAGTGGTGGGGTCTCCTGCGAGAGATGAGTCGCGAGGCGCGCAGCGGCAATGATGCCGGCGGCAACGATTGCGCGATCAACCCCGACGACTACGTCACCCGCGAGTACGGCGCCGGTGAACTGCTGCCCTGGGACTTCATCGACCAGGGCATAGACCGAGATTATCTCTGGCTGGAGCGGCGGCGCTCGCAGTCGGCCCTTGAGACCGAACCCTGCGACGTCACCAGTTGCGTTACCTGCGGGGCTTGCTGATCGCGCTGCTGGGCACGGGCGTGGACCTGGTCGACGTGGAGCGCGTGCGCGTGATCCTGGCGAACGGCCCGCGCGGTGAGCGCTTCAAGCAGCGCGTGTTCACCCACGGCGAGCGCCACTACGCTGATGGTTGCTCGCGCGCCGAACAGGCTTACGCCGCGCGTTTTGCCGCCAAGGAGGCACTGCTCAAGGCGTTGGGAAGCTGTGGCGGGCCGGCCTGGGGTTTTCCCTGGCAGGACATCGACGTGGTTCACTCGCCCGCGGGCGCGCCATGCCTGCAGTTGTCTGGTCGCGTGGCCGAGGTGGCCCTGGAGCTGGGCGTAGGTCGCACGCACTTGTCGCTGGCCCACGAGCGCTCGATGGCCGTTGCCACTGTCATGTTGGAGTCCGGGTCCGAATGATGAGCTGGCGGGATACAGACCGCTCGCCGGCTGCTTGCCTAAATCTCCTGAAGCCGGCTGGCCTCAAGCGAGCCACGCAGGCTTATTCGTTGAAGTCGTAGCCGGTGCCCAGCACCATCATGTAGTCGCGCAGGGCGACGATGATGCGGTACTGCTCGTGGGCGTCGGCGTCGGAGTAGATCGGGTTCCAGTCGTCGTCTTCGTTGAAGCTGAAAAAGTTGGGCATCTTGGTACCCGGCTGCAGGCTCTGCGGGTCTATGAGCCACTGCAGCATCCACTCGGGGCGAAGCCGGTGCTTGGCCAGGATGAGGTTGGGGGCGATGATGTCGTCGGTGAGCGGCTCGCCTTCGCGCGTAGCGTGGCAAAGGGCACACTGGTAGGCCTCGAACATCTGCTTGCCCAGCGTGGCGCTGGCGCGAAACTGGGGCGTGTCGGTGCGAAAGTACTGTGCTTGTCCGGCTGCATCGGTCAGCGCGGGCGTGATCGCGAGCAGGCCGCAGGCCAGCATCGACAGGGTCATAGTTTTGAGGATTCGGCTGATCATCAGGACTCCTTCGCGGTGGGTTTGTCGTCCTCGCGCACGGGCTGGCGACAGCAGGGACAGTTAGCAGCAGCCGCCCCACGGGGCAAGTCGACAGGCCGGGTTTGCCCCCCTTGGGGGGGAGGCTATACTTAACCAACCAACTGCGGCGGTGTAAGCGCGTGGCCAAGGGGATATTATGGACGCTGGTAACTTTGAAAAAAGATTGGGAAGCCTTCTGGGCGAAGTCCGTGGCCTCATGGGTCGCGAAACGATCGATTCGGTCATAGAGGGTGCCGCCAAGGGGGCGGCTAAGACCCGCGCCAGCGTGGATCGCAACCTCGATACCTTGCTGTCGATGGCCAACCTGCCGTCGCGCAGCGACTACCGTAAGCTGCAGAACAAGCTCGACACGGTGCAGGGCAGCCTGCGCAATCTAAACCGCAAGCTCGATGATCTGAGCAAATCGCTTGCAGCTTCAGGCGGGAGCGCCAAGGCGCCTGCGAAGCCAGCCTCGAAAGCTAAGAAGGGTGCGGCCAAGCGGCCGAGCAAGGCTCGCACCAGAAAGAGCCAGGGCTCTTAAGCGGCCTGTCGCGGGCACTTAGTCCAGCGACCCACTGTATTCCTGAGGCCCACTACGGACGGCGGTCGCAAGCAGCTCGCCGAGCTCCGTGAGTTCGGCGGCCAGCAGGCCCAGGTCTTCGAGCGAGCCGGCTTCACCGGCCAGGTCATGTACGCGCAGCACCGCGCCCTGGCTGGCATCTTCAAGCTCAGCTATCGCCACCGTTTCGGTTTCGTGCAACTGCTTTAGTTCGGAGTTGATACGATCGAGCAACTCGCGGCAGCCCGGTGGCGCGTCGGCCGGGAGGTCGGCTTTGGATTCTCCGGCGGCAACGACGGTAGCGGGTCGCGGCGTGAGCCTGTTAGTGACCATGGGTGCCACGGCAAACCCGCGCCCCAGGAGTTCGCCTCTCAGGGCCAGCCCGGCGTGGTTCGAAGCAGCACACGCCCTGCTCACCAGCACGAAGCAGCTCGTCGGTGCCGCCAACATGGCTTCTACGTCTCGCGAACGCTCGACCATGCTTTCTATCAGCCGTGCGAAGTCGGCCACGAAGCTCGACACCTGCCCGACCAGCCCAGCTCCGGTCACGCGCTCCACCATGCCCAGCAGCAAGGTCGCCGTTGCCCTGGCAAGGCGGGTACCGTGTCCGGCCGCCGCGCGCGCCGGGTCTACCAGCAGTGCCACTGCTCGCGTGTTGAGCAGCCCGGCCAGGCGCGAGGGCGCCGACAACAGTTCTTCGGCGTGCAGGGCGGGTGGCGTGTCGACGACAATGAGATCCCAACGACCGCTTTCGGCCAGCTCGTGCAGCCGTTGAAACGCCATGTACGGTGCCGAGCTACCGGTGGACGCGGCCACGGCTTGGTAAATGGGGTTGGCCTTGATGCGCTCGGCCACCGTGTTGTCGTCAGCGAGGCGATCGACCATGCGGTCAAAGGTGCCGGTGGTGTCCAGGCGCAGGGCGTGCAGCGAGCCGGCGTTGTCGCTGCCGGGCTCGGGGTTAGCTACCAGCAGTGGCTCGTCGTCCAGTCGGTCCAACCCCAGCGCGTCGGCCAGGCGTGGGGCCGGGTCTATGGTCATCACGGCCACGCGCAGGCCCGAGAGGCTGGCCTTCAAGGCCGTGGCGGCAGCCAGCGTGGTTTTGCCCACGCCACCCTCACCGGCGAACACCAGCAGACTCGGTGGGGCTGTCCCGGGGGCGGCTACGCTCACGAGAACGCCCCCAGCACCCGTCCGCTGAGTCGCTCGGCGGCGGCCATCCGTTCATGGCCGGGCTGCTGACCGTTACCACCAAATAGAAAGGGGATGACAATGGCGTTGCGGTCGGCGCTCTCGAGTTGTTCAATTACGCTGGCGTGACGCCGGGCGCGCTGCTGGTGCCAGCGCGCGCCCACGAGCGTCTGGTCGTCGTTGGCTGCCTGCTCGAGCCACGCGAGTTGTGCCGGGTCGGCGTGCAGTGGGTAAACAGCGTTGAGTACCGGGGGCAGGGCGGCCACGCCCAGTTCGGCCAGTTCGGTACTCAGCAACTGTGACTCGTTGAGCGAGAAATCTTCGGGCGTGCTCACCACCAACGACCTGAAGCGCCGGGGGTCGGTGAGCAGCTGTTCGAGATTGTGCGCCGCCCCGGCAATGGCGCCCGAGGAGGCCAGGCCCAGCACCGTCTGCGGCGATCGCAACAGGGCCACCGCGTGGCCCGAAGACGGCCCGTCGACAACGACCAGGCCCTTGACCAGGCGCGAACCAACCTGCTCTATCCACGCCAGGGTGACCAGCTCGGTAACCCCGGGGGCGGCCTCTGCCACGGCCCTGAAGCTGCTGCTGTCGAGGAGGCGATCGGCGATAAACCCCAGGCGAAACAGTGACGCCAGGAGGTTGCGCAGGGCCGTGCGGCGGTCGAGCACAAGAGTGCCGGTCGGGGTAGGCTTGCGTGGCTCGCCGTCGACACTGCCGGTTTCATCCCGGTCGTCGAGCGACAGCCTGAGTACCGGCAGGCCGCGGCGCCGAGCACCCTCGGCCAGCAGCTCGGCCAGCAGGGTCTTGCCGCAGCCTCCCTTGCCCGTGAGGTATACAAAGCGCGCGGCCACCCGTTGTCATTAGTAGACCCGGGCGCGCCCTGCAATCGGGCCCCGTGCATGGGCGGCATTGCCCGCTTGTGGTTTATCGCGCGGCTGATAAACCACGTTCCGGGCGCCCGGCAGCTGGAGGACAAGCAATGTCGCGATTTGTAATGGCCATAGACCAGGGAACCACGGGTTCTACCGTGATGGTGTTCGACCAGGGCGGACGCGTGCGCTCGCGCGTGTACTCGGAGTTCACCCAGCACTACCCACGCCCCGCCTGGGTGGAGCACGACGCCGAACAGATATGGAAGGTTACCCGAGGCCTGCTGGCCCGCGCCTGTCGCAAGGCCGACATCAAGCCCTCCTCGCTGGCGGCCATAGGCATAACCAACCAGCGCGAGACAACCGTGGTGTGGGATCGCAGCACGGGCGAGCCCATTCACCGCGCCATTGTCTGGCAGGACCGGCGCACGGCCGACCACTGCCGTCGCCTTGAGGCCGACGGACTGCTGCCCGAGGTCAGAAAACGAACAGGCCTGGTGCTCGACCCTTACTTTTCGGGCAGCAAGGTTGCGTGGATACTCGATCACGTAAGGGGCGCGCGGCGCAGGGCCGAGCGCGGCGAACTGGCCTTCGGCACCATCGATTCCTGGCTGATCTACAAGCTCACGGGCGGCCGCGTGCACGCCACCGATTACACCAACGCTTCGCGCACCATGCTTTTCAACATCCGTCGCCGTAGCTGGGACGCCACCCTTTGCCGGGCGCTGGGCGTGCCCATGGAGATGCTGCCCGAGGTGCACCCGTCCTCGGGCGTGTTCGGCACGACGGTACTCTCGGGCGCCGAGATACCCATAGCGGGCGTGGCCGGCGACCAGCAGGCTGCGCTGTACGGGCAGGCCTGCTTTCGTCCGGGCATGATCAAAAACACTTATGGCACGGGCTGCTTCATGCTCATGTACACTGGCGACAAGCCGGTGATCTCGCGCAACCGGTTGCTGACCACCATGGCTTGTGCACCCGACGGTGGCCCGGCCTACGCGCTGGAGGGCTCGGTGTTCATAGCCGGCGCGGCCGTGCAGTGGCTCAGGGACGGGCTGGGCCTTTTGAAGAACGCGGCCGACTCGGAGGCCGCGGCCCGCCGCGTGGATTCAACACTGGGCACCTACCTGGTGCCCGCCTTTGCCGGGCTGGGCGCGCCCTACTGGGATCCCGACGCGCGCGGGGCGCTGGTGGGACTCACCCGCGGTGTCACTGCCGACCATGTTATCCGCGCCACGCTCGAGTCGCTGGCCTACCAGTCGCGCGATCTCGCCGACGCCATGGCGGCCGACGCCGGTCGCAAACCCAGGGTACTACGCGTTGACGGCGGCGCGGCTACCAATGATTTCCTCATGCAGTTCCAGGCCGACCTGCTCGGTAGCTCGGTGGACAGGCCCAAGGTGGTCGAGACCACGGCAGTAGGGGCGGCCTTCCTCGCGGGCCGCGCAACGGGCGTGTGGAAGGGGGCGGCCGATATAGAGGCTGCGCGCAGCACCGACCGCGTGTTCAGGCCTTCCATGAAGCCGGCCCGTCGCCGGGAGCTGTACGAGGGCTGGCAGCAGGCCGTCGCTCGCGTGCGCTGAAGCCCCGCCTTGCCAATCACGGGCGTACAGGTATAAATGCCCGGTCATGCACGAGCACCGGGTCCGCCCTTGGGGTGGCCTCGGCGGCCCAGTTTTACGGAGAAGATGACGGTGAAGGCTGAAATACATCCCGAGTACAACGAGGTAGAGGTGGCTTGCGCCTGTGGCAACACTTTTATGACCCGCTCAACGATCGACAAGATCCACGTCGAAATATGCTCGGCCTGCCACCCCTTCTACACCGGTCAGCAGAAGATCGTCGATACGGCGGGTCGCGTTGAGCGCTTCCGCCGTCGTTACGGCATGGATAAGAAGTAACCCTGCCCGCCGGGCCGGGGTGCACGACCCGCCATGTTCGATCGGCTCAAAGCCATCGAGGACCGCTTCGACGAACTGGAGCAGCTGCTCGCCTCGCCCGAGGTGGTGCAGGACCGCGCCCGTTACACTGATCTTTCCCGCGAGCACGCCGAGCTGCGCGAGCTGGTGGAGCTGTCGCGACAACGCAGCGGCGCAGCCCTTGAGCTCGAAGCAACCGCGGTGCTGGCTGGTGACGCCGACGCTGACCTGGCCGCCATGGCCAGCGAGGAGATTGAGCGCCTGGGCGCTCTGGTAGAGGACGTCGAGGCGCGCATAAAGGTCCTGCTCGTGCCCAGCGACCCGGTCGACCGGCGCAACGCCGTGCTCGAGGTACGTGCCGGTACCGGCGGTGACGAGGCGGCCCTGTTTGCCGGTGACCTGTTGAGAATGTACGCGCGTTACGCCGAGCGCCGCGGCTGGAAGGTCGAATCATTGTCGGCCAACGCCGGTTCCAAGGGCGGCATAAAAGAAGCCGTGGTCAACGTGCTGGGTCGTGACGCCTACGGTTGCCTGCGCCGCGAGGCGGGCGTGCACCGAGTGCAGAGGGTACCCGAAACCGAGTCTCAGGGGCGTATACATACCTCGGCCGTAACCGTGGCGGTGCTGCCCGAGGCTGAACCGCTGGACCTCAAGGTGGCCGACAACGACATACGCGTGGATGTATACCGTTCCTCTGGCCCCGGCGGGCAGTCAGTCAACACTACCGACTCGGCGGTGCGGCTCACGCACGAGCCCACCGGCCTGGTGGTGACCTGCCAGGACGAAAAATCGCAGCACAAGAACAAGGCCCGAGCCATGAAGATACTCCTGGCCCGCCTGTTCGACCTCGAGCAGCAGAAGCGCCATCAGGAGCAGGCCGCCGACCGCCGCGCCATGGTGGGCAGCGGTGATCGTTCGGAGAGGGTGCGCACCTACAATTTTCCCCAGGGCCGCATCAGCGACCACCGCATCGGACTGACCGTGCATAACCTCGAAGCTTTTCTCGACGGTGAGATCGACGAAGTCGTCGATGCCCTGGCCGCCGCCGAGCAGGCTGCGCGACTGGTGGCCGGGGACGGCTCGTGAGCGGGGCTGGCGCCACTGGCAAGAGTGCGGCGCCACCCAGGCTGCTTGGCGAGTACCTCGTGGTTACCACCGAGTTCCTGGAGGGCAAGGGCATAGAGAGTCCGCGTATAGACGCCGAGATCATGCTGGCCACGGTTCTGGGCATGACGCGGGTGGAGCTCTACACCAACCACGAGCGCCCGCTGGCCACCGACGAGGTGGGACGCTACCGCAACATGGTCAAACGTCGCGCCGGCCGCGAGCCGGTACACTACATAGTGGGCTCGCGTGAATTCTGGTCGCTGGATTTTCGCGTCGACCGGCGCGTGCTCATTCCCCGGCCCGAGACCGAGCTGCTGGTGGAACTGGCCGTGGAGTTCTTGAGAGCCCGCGATCCCGGTGCCCGCCTGCTCGACCTGGGCACCGGCTCGGGGGCCATCGCCATATCTGTTGCCAGCGAAATAGCCGACCTCCAGGTTCTTGCAACCGACACGTCAGCCTCGGTGCTCGAACTGGCGCCCGTGAACGCCCAGGCCCATTCGGTGGCAGACAGGATAGAGTTCTGCCGCGGCGATCTTTTTGCCGCCGTGGCCGAAGACAGCCAACCCTTTGACCTGCTGCTGAGCAACCCACCTTACGTTACAAGCGAGGAGTACAGCGGCTTGCAGCCCGAAGTACGACAGTGGGAGCCCATGACGGCGCTGGTCGGTGGTGACGACGGCATGTCGGTGGTCGGTCGCCTGGTAGACGAGGCGCCTGCTTACCTCAAAAGCGACGGGCAGCTGATGGTAGAAGTGGGCAGCCAGTGGCGGCAGGTGGTAGAACGCTTTGAGGCCGGCGGCTGGCGCGACGTCCAGCTCAAGCGCGATCTCGCGGGCCGCGAGAGGGTGGTAACGGGCTCGAGACCCGGCTGAAGAGCGATCGCGTGGACATGATACGCATACAGGGAGGGCGCAGGCTCAAGGGCAGCGTGGAGGTGGCGGGTTCCAAGAACGCGGCGCTGCCGCTGCTGTTTGCCTGCCTGCTCAGCGACGACGACTGTCACCTCACGGGCTTGCCCGACGTGGCCGACATACGCACGGCTGCGCGCCTGCTCGAGCGCCTGGGCGCGAGCGTTGAGCGCCACGACCCCTCGAGCATGACCATCAACTGCTCGGGAGTCGACCAGTGGGAGGCCCCCTACGACCTGGTGCGTACCATGCGAGCGTCGTTCCTCGTGCTGGGCCCGCTGCTGGCCCGCTTCGGTCGCGCGCGCGTGTCGATGCCCGGCGGCTGCGCCATAGGCGCCCGGCCGGTGGATGTGCACCTGTCGGCCTTGCGGCTGATGGGTGCGCGCATAGAAACCGTGCTCGGCTACGAGGAGGCTTCGGTCGATGGGCTCAAGGGCGCACACATAATACTGGAGAAACCCTCGGTGGGCGCCACCGAGAACCTGCTCATGGCTGCCAGCCTTGCGCGTGGTAGCACACGCCTGGAAAACGCCGCGCGCGAACCCGAGGTCGTTGACCTGGCCCGTGCGCTCCAGAAAATGGGCGCGAACATATCGGGCGCTGGTTCGTCGGTAGTAGAGATCGAGGGCGTGGAGCGGCTGGGGGGCATGGCTCACCGGGTTATACCCGACCGAATAGAGGCCGGTACCTTCCTGATAGCGGCGGCGATGACAAGGGGCGAAATAACGGTGAAAGGCGCGCGCGCGGACGACCTGCGCGAACTCGTAACGGCGCTGGAAAGCGCCGGTGTAGTGCTGCGTGATAACGGCGACGGTATGACTGCGCGCTGCGATAAGCGGCCCTCGGCGGTAAACGTGGCCACAGCGCCGCACCCCGGTTTTGCCACCGACCTGCAGGCCCAGTTCATGGCGCTCATGTGCCTGGCCGACGGCGAGGCGATCGTGACCGAGAACATCTTTGAGAACCGCTTCATGCACGTCAGTGAGCTGCAGCGCATGGGTGCCGACATCACGCTGTCGGGCAACAGCGCGCTGGTCAGAGGTCGGGTGAGCCTGAGCGGGGCGGCGGTGATGGCCACCGATCTCAGGGCCAGCGTGAGCATGGTGCTCGCAGGGCTGGCCGGCGACTACCAGACCGACGTGCTCAGGGTCTACCACTTGGACCGTGGCTACGAGCGTATAGAAGAAAAGCTGAGAAGCCTGGGTGCCGACGTTGAGCGCGTGGACATGGAAGGGCCGTATTGAAACGGGCACTGAAACGGAGCGACAATGATTATTGAACCGCTGATAGACGGAAGCGCTGCTGCCACAAAACGCCTGCGCCTGCTCGAAGGCCGGCACGCGCAGGGCGGGTCGGTGGAGCGCGACGTGGTGGCCATCATCGCCGGCGTGCGCCGCGACGGCGATCGCGCTGTGGCTCGCTACACCAGGAAGTTTGACGGCGTGACGTTGACCGCCGACGGTTTCGAGGTCGGGCGCGACGAGATCGCCGAGGCACTGGCGTCGCTGCCGGCCTCGCTGCGTGCGGCCCTGCGTGCGGCCCACCGCCGCATAGTGGCGTTTCACAAGCCGCAGATGGCCCGTGGCTACGAGCTGCGCGAGGGCGACACCCGCAACTCGGTTCGCGTGCTGCCGCTGGCCCGCGTGGGAGTCTACGCGCCCGGTGGCCGTGCTGCTTACCCGTCTACTGTGTTGATGAACGTGGTGCCGGCCCGCGTGGCGGGCGTGGACGAGGTGGTCATGGCCACCCCGCCGGGGCCAGGGGGCAAGGTGGAGCCGTCCGTGCTCGCGGCGGCTGCCATAGCCGGCGTCGATCGCGTCTTTCGCGTGGGCGGGGCCCAGGCCATCGCTGCGCTGGCGCTCGGCACCGACAGCATCGCGCGCGTGGACAAGATTGTGGGCCCGGGCAACATCTACGTGGCTACGGCCAAGCGTCTGCTCTTCGGCCAGGTCGACATCGACATGATCGCCGGACCCACCGAGGTGCTGATCATAGCCGACGGCAGCGCGCGTGCCGACTACGTGGCGGCTGACATGCTGGCCCAGGCCGAGCACGACCCCTTGGCCGCCTCTGTGTGTATCACCAGCAGCCGGCGTACGGCTGCTGCCGTGGCGAAGCAGCTGGAAAGCCAGCTCGCCGGGCTGGAGCGTCGCACAATCGCCGCGGCGTCGTTGAAGAAGTACGGCAGCATACTGGTGGTCAAATCACTCGCACGGGCCGTGGAGTTGGCCAACGAGATCGCTCCCGAGCACCTCGAGGTGATGACAGCCGCCCCGCGCGAGTTGCTGGACGGACTACGCAACGCGGGGGCGATATTTCTCGGTGCCATGAGCAGCGAGCCCTTCGGCGACTACGCGGCCGGTCCCAACCACGTGCTGCCCACCGGCGGTTCGGCGCGCTTTGCTTCGCCCCTGGGAGTGTATGATTTCGTCAAGCGCAGCAGTATTATTGACATGGGCGTGGGTGGCGTGCGCGCGATAGGCCCCACGGTGCTGCGCCTGGCCGAGGCCGAGGGATTGCCGGCCCACGCCGCCGCGGTTCGCCTGCGCCTGGACGATATCGGCGAGAAACCGGTAGCAAAGAAGAAACCGCCGGCGAAGAAGCCGGCGGCGAAGAAAAAACAGCGGTCGGGCAGCGGCCGCAAGGGAGGAAGGTAAGTGGCGACCAGCAGTCGAAAGACAGGTATCCGCCGGGCAAAGGTAAAGCGACAGACCGGTGAGACCAGCATCAACGTTGACCTCGTGCTTGACGGCAGCGGCAAGGCCTCTGTCGATACCGGAGTACCGTTTCTTGACCACATGCTCGACTCGCTGTCACGGCACAGCCTGCTCGACCTCAAGGTCAAGGCTACGGGCGATCTGCACGTCGACGCTCACCACACCGTCGAAGACGTGGGCCTGGCGTTGGGCCAGGCCATCGACAAGGCCCTGGGTGACAGGGCCGGTATCGTGCGCTACGGCCACGCCGAAATTCCACTGGACGAGGCACTGGTGGCGGTCACCGTCGATCTAGGCGGTCGGCCCTTCATGGTCTACGACTTGAAGATACGCCAGCACCGTGTGGGCGACTTCGAGGTCGATCTCGTCAACGACTTCATGCAGGCGCTGATGAACGAGGCCCGCATGAACCTCCACATTAACAAGCGCTACGGTCGCAACGCCCACCACCTGATCGAGGCCACCTTCAAGGCGCTCGCGAGAGCGTTGGGGCAGGCCTGCACGCGCGACCCCAGGGTAAAGGGCGTGCCTTCGACCAAGGGCCGATTACGGGGATGACCGGCGGGTGATAGCGGTCGTCGACTACGGCGTCGGCAACCTGCGCAGCGTTGCCAAGGCGCTGGAGAAGGTAGGTGCGCGCGTGCGCGTGACCTCGAGCGCTTCGGATCTGGCCGACGCCCAGGCGGTGGTGCTGCCCGGCGTGGGAGCGTTTGCTCGTTGTATGGGCAATCTCGAGGAGGCCGGGCTGCGCGAGGCCGTGTGCCGGGCGGCGACCTCGGGCAAGCCTTTCCTGGGCATATGCGTGGGCATGCAGATCCTCTTTGATCACAGCGACGAGTTCGGCCGGGTAGAGGGGCTGGGCCTGCTGCCGGGCCACGTGAGCCGCTTCGAGGGTCTGCCCCGGGAGCTCAAGGTGCCGCACATGGGTTGGAACGAGATCAAGCTGCGCGGTGCTTCGCCTTACTTTGAAGGCATAGCCGACAACGAGCGATTTTACTTCGTGCACAGCTACCGCGTGATCAGCGACGACGAGCAGGTGGTGGCTGCTGCTTGTGACTACGGCGGTAGTTTCGTTGCCGTCGCGGCGCGCGACAACCTGCTCGCGACCCAGTTTCACCCCGAAAAAAGTCAGTCGGCCGGGCTGCGGCTGCTGGCCAATTTCGTAGCCCGCGCCGGTGAGGAGGCCTGACGTGCTGGTACTACCGGCCATCGACATACGCGCTGGGCATTGCGTGCGCCTGCTCAGGGGCGACTACGAGCAAGAGACCATTTTTTCCGACGACCCGGCGGCGATGGCCCAACGTTGGATAGACGAGGGCGCGCGAGCCCTGCACCTGGTTGATCTTGATGGTGCCCGCGGTGGGGGAGATGACAACCAGCGGGCGGTAGAAGCCATACTGGCGGTGGCCGCAGGCGCGGGCGACGATTTTATTACCGAACTTGGCGGTGGCATACGCGACCTGGTTACGGTGGAGCGCTGGCTGGCGGCCGGCGTGGGGCGGGTCATACTGGGCACGGTGGCTGTCCGTGATCCCGACATCGTTGAGCAGGCTGCGCGCCGATGGCCGGGCCGGGTGTGGGTTGGGATCGACGCTCGCTCGGGTCGCGTGGCGGTCGACGGTTGGCTCAACGACGGCGGTCGCGACGCGCTCGAGCTGGCCATGGCCATGCAGGACGCCGGTGCGGCCGGCATCGTTTACACCGACATCGACCGTGACGGAACCGGCGACGGCGTCAATGCGGAGGCCACCGCGCGACTGGCGCGGTCGGTAACCGTGCCCGTGCTGGCATCGGGTGGTGTGCACGGCGTGGCCGACGTTGAGCGCCTCCGGGAGGTCGCCGACAGCGGCATAGAGGGTGTGGTGGTCGGGCGCGCGTTGTACGACGGCGCAGTTACTCTGGCCAAACTGACGGAGGCCGCCGGCTGATACCGGCCGCGAGTACCAATACCCTATGCTGGCCAAGCGCATAATACCCTGCCTCGACGTCAAGGACGGCCGTGTCGTGAAGGGAGTCAATTTTGTTGACCTGCGCGACGCCGGCGACCCGGTGGAGTGCGCCATGCGCTACGACGCCGAGGGTGCCGATGAGCTCACGTTTCTCGACATAACCGCCAGCCACGAAAAACGCGACATCATGCTCGACGTGGTGTCGCGCACCGCAGAGCAGGCTTTCATGCCGTTGACCGTGGGAGGCGGCGTGCGCGTGGTCGAAGACCTGGGCGCGCTGTTGCGGGCCGGTGCCGACAAGGTCTCGATCAACACGGCCGCTGTCATCAACCCCGATTTCGTGGGCGAGGCTGCCCGTGTGTACGGTAGCCAGTGCGTGGTGGTGGCCGTCGACGCGCGCAGGCGAGACCAGCACCTAGAGCTTGCCGAGGACGGTGGCGGCGTGGATGGGGCACCGGTTTGGGCCGGGACCTGGCCCGAGTTGCTGGTGGACAAGACAGGCAACGACGGCTGGGAAATCTACACCCACGGCGGTCGCCGCCCCACCGGCATCGACGCCGTTGCCTGGTGCCGCCGCATGGAAGAACTGGGGGCCGGCGAGGTACTGCTCACCAGTATGGACCGCGACGGTACGCGCGATGGATACGATCTTGAGCTTACCCGCGCGGTGGCCGACGCGGTGGGCGTGCCGGTCATAGCCTCGGGCGGGGTGGGTGGCCCCGGGCACCTGCTCGAGGGCCTGACCACAGGTGGCGCCGACGCGGTGCTGGCCGCGTCGATCTTTCATTACGGTGAGTACTCGATAGCCGAGTGCAAGCGCTATATCGCAGAGCGCGGCGTTGTCGTAAGGGTGTCGTAAGTGCCTGACGGGTGGGGCTGTTACCCCGCCCTTGGATTCATGTCGGCAGGCGGGGTAACTTTCGTCAGGCCAGGGGGGATCAAGGATTGACTACCACAACCGGACTGCATCACGTCGCTTTCGTCACCAGGGACCCGGAGGCCACGCGAGAGTTCTACGTCGAGAAACTCGGCATGCCGCTGGTCCACGTAGAAAACCATCTGAGCGGCGAGGGGTGGTTTCGCCATTTCTTTTTCGACATGGGTGGGGGTGCCTCGCTGGGCTTCTTTGAGCTCAACGGCGTGGGCGAAAAGGACGACTACGCGACCGACTTGTCCAGGACCGTGGGCCTGCCGCCCTGGGCCAACCACGTTGCCTTTCGAGTTGAAAACGAGCAAAGCCTGCTCGAGCTCAAGAAGCGCTTTGAGGAAAACGGCGTTGAGCCCCTGGTAGAATTTGACCACGGCTGGTGCCGCTCCATCTACACGGTCGACCCCAGTGGCATAGCGGTGGAGTTCTGCGCCACGACCAAGGCCGAAGGCTTTGCCATGAGCGAAGAAGAAGCGTTACGCCTGCTGCGCCAGCCGCCCGAGGAATTCTCCGAAGCCATGCGCAAGCAACACGACGAGTAACCAGCCGGGCGGGTACGGGTGCCGGCTACTCCTGTTCGGCCAGCCAGCGTTCGGCGTCCATGGCGGCCTCGCAACCGCTTCCCGCTGCGGTGATGGCCTGCCGATACACGCTGTCGCGCACGTCACCGCAGGCAAACACGCCTTCAATGCTGGTGTAGGTCGAGTCGGGCCGGGTGGTGACGTAGCCCTTCTCGTCGGTGTCCAACTGGCCGTCAAACAACCCCGTGTTGGGCAAATGCCCTATGGCCATGAAGACCCCGTCGCAGTCCACGCGTTCGGTTGAGTCGGCGCTGGCGCCGTCACTGGTGTCGCGCAGGGTCACTGCCGTGACGCCGCCCTCGGCCACGTCGCCGTGGATCTCGTCTATGGTTCGGTTGAGAAGGAAGTCTATCTTCGGATTGACCTGGGCCCGTTCGAGCATGATCTGCGACGCACGGAACCCTTCGCGGCGGTGCACCACGGTCACCGAGCTGGCAAACTTGGACAGGAAGGTGGCTTCTTCCATGGCCGAATCACCGCCGCCGATGACCAGCACCTTGCGATCCCTGAAGAAAAAGCCGTCGCAGGTGGCGCAGGCAGACACGCCGTAACCCATGAGCCGCGTTTCGGACTCGAGCCCGAGCAAGCGAGCGGTCGCCCCGGTGGCGACCACCAGCGCGTCACAGGTAAAGGTGACGTCGGGCGAGTTGAGCGTGAACGGTCGCCGGGACAGGTCCACCGACTCGATGTCGCCGGTAGCGAACTCGGTGCCGAAGCGTGCCGCCTGGTCGCGAAACTTCACCATCATGTCCGGCCCCATCACCCCTTCGGGAAACCCCGGGTAGTTTTCTACGTCGGTGGTTATCGTCAGTTGACCGCCGGGCTGGCTGCCCTCTACTACCAACGGCGCGAGGTCGGCGCGGGCAGCATATATGGCGGCCGTGAGTCCCGCCGGGCCGGATCCGAGGATGATTACCTTGCTGTGTTGTGTAGCCATGTGCAGTTCTTTTCCGTGTATTGTCGGCCGTGTTCAAGTCCGTGTGCTGGCGGCAGGGTCGCGGTCGATGTATGAAGTTTGGCGGCGGTTTGCAAGCGGGCGAGCGTGGGTTGAAAGAGTTCAGTCACACAGATGAGAAGGGTCGCGTACGCATGGTCGACGTGTCGGGCAAGGAAGCGACCCGGCGCGAGGCCGTGGCCGCGGCCGAACTGGAGATGCAGCCCTCCACTCTCGAACGCATACTCGCGGGCGATCTGCCCAAGGGCGACGTGCTCGCGGTTGCGCGCACTGCCGGCATCATGGCGGCCAAGCAGACCCACACGCTTATCCCCATGTGTCACCAACTCGGACTCGATTCGGTCTCGGTTGATTTTGAGACCGACCCCGAACGGCCCGGCGTGCTGTGCCTGCAGACAACGGCGGTGGTCAACGGGCGCACGGGGGTCGAAATGGAGGCCCTGGTTGCCGCCACCGTTGCGGGGCTTACGGTCTACGACATGTGCAAGGCCGTCGACCGCGGTATGGTGCTCGGAGAGGTCCGCCTGCTCGAGAAGAGCGGCGGGCGAAGCGGCCACTACCAGCGTGTCTGATTCCTGGTAGCCAGGAGTTTCTGCTCTCCAGGACGACTCCAGTCCGGCCGCCACCGTGATGCCCTTGCTGTAATTGAAGTCCCGCGCTGACGCGTTTTTGCTTGGCGGCAGGGGCAAGTGGGGTTAGTCTACGCTGGTGTCGCACGCGGTTCCAAAACACACCTGGCTCAACGGTGAGGCTCCGCGCGAACGCCTGCGGGCGGTAGGAGCCTCGGCGCTGAGCGACGGCGAGCTACTGGCACTGTTGGCGGGAAGTGGCCACGCAAGTTCGGGCAACGCTCTTGAGCTCGCGCGCGGACTGCTCGCCAGGTTCGGCGATCTGCGCAGGCTTTCTGGTGTGGGCACGACCGAGCTCTGCTCGGTGCCGGGGGTGGGCAACGCGCGCGCCGCGAGGTTCGAGGCTGCCTGGGAGATCGGCCGCCGGGTCCATTCCCGCGAGCTCAAGCTGGGATGCGCCCTGACCTCGTCCGAGCAGGTGTTCGAACACTTCGGCCCGTTGCTATCGGAGCTCAAGCGCGAGCGTTTTTACGGCCTGCTGCTCGACAGCAAGAACCGGCTGCTGCGCAAGGCAATGATCTCGGAGGGCTCGCTGGGGGCCTCGTTGGTTCATCCCCGCGAGGCATTTCGCCCAGCGGTGTGCGAAGCTGCCGCAGCAGTGATTTTCATGCACAATCACCCCAGCGGCGATCCCAGTCCCAGCAGCGAAGACCGGCGTATCACGGCGCGCTTGAGGCGGGCCGGTGAGATCCTGGGCATACCGGTGCTCGACCACGTGGTGGTGGGCCGAGACGGCTATTTTTCTTTCGCTGACTCCGGTTGGGAGTAGCCGGCCGGTTAACAGCTAACCGTGTGCCCTAGAAGGGCACGTCCGAGCCGGCGCCTGCTTCTGGCTGGGACGGGAAGCTGGGCACGTCGTCCTTGCTGCCCGAGCTGACTCGCGGCGCGTCGCCATCGCTGCGTCCGCCCAGGAACTGGACGCGGTCGGCTACTATCTCGGTAGAGTAGCGGTCGTTTCCTTCCTTGTCCTGCCACTTGCGGGTCTGCAGGCGGCCTTCCACGTATACCGGACGCCCTTTCTGGAGGTATTGCACGCAGTTTTCAGCCTGCCGTCCCCACACAACCACGCTGTGCCACTCGGTGCGTTCCTGCCGCTCTCCCGACTGGTCGGTCCACACGTCGGTGGTGGCCATACGCATAGTCGTGACGGCCTTGCCACTGTTAGTGTTGCGCAATTCGGGGTCCTGCCCGAGATTTCCGATGAGAATTACCTTGTTTACTGATGCCATGGAGGGCCTCCTGATGCCTTAGTGGGAGGCTAGAGCCGGCCCTGCCCGTTGTCAATGACATGGCTGTGCTCAGTTGTGCAGGAAGACCGTTGTTGGTGGCAGCAGGCTTGTTCCCATCACCGGGCGGTTATAAAATCGCGCAGCGGGACAGCCCGCGTGGTGGTAGAGGGTGAACATGGCGCAGGCAGTACTGCTGGGAATCCTGCAGGGATTGACCGAGTTTCTACCGGTGTCGAGTTCGGGGCACCTGGTGCTGGCCCGCCGCCTGTTCGGCAGCTCTGTCGAGTCGCCCGTGGCCCTGGACGTGATGCTGCACGTGGGCACGCTGTTTGCCGTGCTGGTGTAT
>CAUZFM010000038.1:0-25739 GCA_963579235.1 uncultured Binatia bacterium (SeqCode) | reverse complement strand
CGACCGAAGGTGCAGGACCCAGAAGAGCGTCCAGGGATGCTCCGCAAGCCGTGATGGTCGCGCCGGCAGTGAAGTCCAGGGTAACCGTCAATGCACCGATAAGCGGCGGAGGTCCTGCAGGCACGGTGGTCGACGTCGACGTAGACGTAGACGTCGACGTAGACGTCGTGGTTACAAAGGGATCCTGGTTGGGGTAGCTGTCGCCGCAGAGATTGACAGTACAATCGTTCAGGCAGGAATCGCTGTTCGACACATTGCCATCGTCGCACTGCTCACCAGCCTGCAATACACCGTTGCCGCAGTACTCGGCAAGACAGTTCGAATCGCAACCGTCAGCGTTCGACAGGTTGGCGTCATCGCACTGCTCGCCACTGTCAACCACGCCGTCGCCGCACCAGGGCAGCGTGCAATCGTTGCGGCAGGCATCGGCAACGAGATCGCTGTTGTAACTACCCTCGTCGCACTGCTCCAAGCCCAGGCTGGCTGGCAGCAATCGCGAACGCATTCTTTCAGCCCGCCCATTGCCTGCTGCGGCTACCCGCCGACTCGACGTTGTCACCGTCAGGCACACATCGTCAGCATCGGCCGATGGATGGCAGCCGCCCGTCGTCGAGCTCACCACGACCGCAACGTTGCCTGAGATATCGGCAAACGCGGTGTCCGTGGCTTCTGTTATGTTCAGCACGTAGTCACCGGCAACTGACGCTCCGGTGGCCGAACACCAGACGTACTCGAGCCCGGCCGAAGCGTCGATGCCCTCAGCATCGATCGTACCGATGGTGGCGACTGTACCTGCTATGCCGGTGGCGACCGAAGGTGCAGGACCCAGAAGAGCGTCCAGGGATGCTCCGCAAGTGGAGATGGTCGCGCCGCCAGTGAAGTCCAGGGTAACCGTCAACGCACCGATGAGCGGCGGAGGTCCTGCAGGTACCGTCGTCGTAGTCGTAGACGTAGACGTCGATGTGGTCGTTGGAGCTGGCGTGGTGGTAGTGGTCGATGTGCCGCAGCTATTGGGCAGCGCTGCCCCCACCACTATGCTTACCGAAGGTATAGGGCTGAGGGCCGTAAAATCCGGGGCCACGGCCTCGGTAACGACCACTGCAAAATCTCCGGACACGGGCCGGCTCCCGGCAAAAACGCAAGCGGCCAGGTCTACCGGGCCGGCCAAGCCGGCAATCGCTATCAGGCCAGCCGTCATCGTCCGAGCCGAATCGTTGTCATTGAACGCCGCGTTGACACCGGCAAACGAAAGTCCCTGTGCAAGCGAACACTGCACGCCGGCCCCGGCACCGGCCATCTCGCCCGGGGCTCCCGCGTAATCCACGCTGAAGAGCAAGCTGCCGAAGGTCACGGCGTCGTCCAGGCGCAACGAAAGTTCCCAGTCGCATATATCAGTCGGAAGAGTCGTGCTGGTCGTAGCCGGCGAAAACGTGGTGGTCGTGGTCGCAGGCGACCACGGCTCCACGTTGGGGAAACCGTCGCCGCATACGTTGAGCGTGCAGTCGTCGAGGCAGGAGTCCAGGTTCGACAAATTACCATCGTCGCACTCCTCGCCAAGCTCGACCAGTGTGTTGCCGCAGACGGCGGCTTCTGCCACGAGGGGAAGCCCGATCAGCAATGATACAGCCAGCACCAACACGACGGCGCCTGACAAACTCAAGCCCTTCGGTTCACAAGGAAGACCACCCATCACGTTTCCCCCCCGGCACGGCAACGGCTGGATTATCCGGCCGCCGGACTTCTTAGTGGCCGACGTCGCTCAAAACCGCCGACCATGGATTAACTGAAATTTCCTATCAGCCATTGAACTCCAACCCGGTCCCCGTTCAATAAAAGTGGAGGCAATTACGCACAGAGCCGCTGGCAGCCTGCAGGCAGGCCCTGCCCGGCTAACAGAACACGGCCTTGGCGCGAACCCGCCGCTCGCGTTATACAGGGGACAATGAATTATGTGCCCACAGGGAACCCGCGCACGCGGGGCCTCGCTACCGGCCGCGTGCTGGGCCTGCTGGCCCTGGTCACCGCCCTGCTGGTGCTGGGCCTGTGGTTGTGGGGCCGCTACGTTTTTACGCCCGAATGGGTCGACAGCAATATCTTTGCGCCCCTCGAACAACGCTGGCAACGCGATCTTTCGGTGGAGAAGGTCGCGCTGCGAAGCGACGGCTTGCTGCTGGGTGGACTGGTCATCGGCGAGCACAGCGATTTTACCGACACCGAAGGGGATGTGTTTGCGTACTCATCGCAGGTTGAACTGCGAATAGACTGGGCCGAGCTTCTCAACGGAAACCTGCACGTGAGCCGGGTAGACCTGCGGGAGCCCACCGTCTACCTGCGCAGAGCCGCTGACGGACGACTCAACGCTTCTTCGCTTGTCGCCATGGTCACCGACGACACGCAGCCGGGCGATGACAACGGCGATCCCGAGGCCGCCGAGCCGCTGAAAATAACTATCAACATGAAACACGGCGTGGTTGAGTACGGCGACCTGCTGGCGCAGGACATAAAAGCGCAACTTCGCATTTCAGGCGACCGGGTGAAACTCACCGAGCTGAGCCTGGAGACCGCCGACGGCTCGCTGACGGCAAGTGGCGAGGCCGACCTCGGCGACTCACCCCCCTCGCTGGGCGTGGGAGTGTGGGCAGAGAAAATCGACCTCAAGATTCTCGCAGAGGCTTTGGACCTCCCCACCCGCCTTAGGGGGGAGCTCTCCCTGGAGGCCAACTTCGCTATAGCCGACTCGCGTTCTTCAAAACAGCGGCAAGTCCAGGGCAAAGAAGCGCCCTGGACCGAGCTGCTGCAGGGCCGCGGCAGGTTCAACATCGACAAGGGCCGGGTCGAGGGCTCCGAGCTGCTCAACACCATAGCCTCGCTCACCGGGCTCGGGGGTCTCACTTCGCTGCCGCTGAACAGATCCGGAGGCGAGCTCGTCGTGACCTCGGGCAGAGTGAGCAGCGAGCGCATCCTGCTGGGAGGCGAGAGAGAACGCGTACTCTTGATGGGTTCGGTAGACCTGGACGGCGACTGGGACGTCGAGGCCTGGGCGGGTGCCAACGACGAGGACGACAAACTCGACCTGCCCTCCTGGGTGCGCCCCCTCATGCGCTGCGAGACCGAGCAGATCGAAGACGACACCGATCCCTCCGGCAGCCGCACGCTACGCTGGAAGTACGTCCCCTTCGCGATGACCGGAAGCGTCAGGGAACCCCGGGTGGCGTTTCCGCGACGCGCTTTCACCCCCACGGCGCTGCTCGCCACCCTGCTCAGCAACGACAGCTGTGACGAGCCGCCCGGGAGCAAGAGCGGCTCGTCGGGAATCAACGACATCGGCAACGACGCGGCCCGCGCGCTGCGCGACGGCATCGACAGTATCCTGGGCAACGGTGCCGACTGCGTCCCCATCCCCTTCATTCGCGACTGCCCGGCAGGGTAGGCGCCGCGTGGCGCTCCGCGACCAGGCCGGCAAAGCGGCCAGGGGCAGACTGGCCCCCTCGCCCACCGGCCCACTTCACCTGGGCAACGCTGCCGCCTTGCTACTGGCCTGGCTGTCGTTGCGCTCGTCGGACGGCACCCTCGTGTACAGGACCGAGGACCTCGACAGCGGCAGAGTCGTGCCCGGCATGGCCGACCAGCAACGCCGAGAGCTTGAGTGGCTGGGGCTGGACTGGGATGAAGACGACACCGTCGGCGGTAGTCACGGCCCCTACCTGCAATCGCTCCGCGACCAGCGTTACGAAGCCGCGTTGCGACGGCTCAACGCAGCGGGCCTGCTGTTTCCCTGCGCGTTGTCACGCCGCGATCTTGCCGGTATCGCTTCTGCCGGCAATGCCGCCGGTGATAGCGCCGCCGCTGGCTACCCCGCGCGGCTGCGCCCCGACCACAACGAACCCGGCTGGCTCGAACGCATTCTCTCGGGTGAAGACCGTGATAACTCGGTGCGCCTGCGCGTGCAGAACGAAGTGATGAACTTCGACGACATCGTCCTCGGTCCCCAGGGCGACAACCCGGCATCGGGTAGTGGCGATTTTGTTCTGCGCCGCCGTGACTCGCTGTTCGCCTACCAGTTGGCGGTAGTTGTAGACGACATCGAGATGGGCATCACCGAGGTGGTACGCGGTGCCGACCTGCTCGGTTCCACCGCCGGCCAGCTGCAGTTGTGGCACGCGCTCTCGGACCGCGAGCCGAGTTGGGCCCACCTGCCGTTGCTGCTCAACGACGCGGGCGTAAAGCTTTCAAAACGCGATGGCGGACTCGAGTTGGCCAGCCTGCGCGCGGTCGGCGTGTCTCCCGAACGGTTGGTGGGTTGGCTGGCCGGCGCGCTGGGGCTGCGACCATCGTCGGCTGCTTGCCGGCCGGCAGAACTTCTGAACGATTTTTCACTGCGAGGCCTGGTCCCCCATAATATAAGCGTAACCAAGGCTGCGATAGACGAATTACAGGCTGTTTCTTAACAGCAATGTCATTGCCCGGCTGGTCACTGCGGGTGCATACTGCAACCCGTGACGGCCTCTTCTCACAATCGTATCTCCAACAGCAACCGCCGCGACGGTGGTTGGACTCTGCTCGAACTGCTCGCGTCGATGACCCTGCTTTCATTGGCGGCGGTAGCCATCACCGCCGGCTCGCTCAAGCTGTCGTCGGCCGCCGGTTTGTCGGCTGCGCGCACGGTCGCCCTGCGCGCGGCCACCGACGCTCGGCGCCTCGCCTATCTCGAATCTCGCTGGTTCGACCTCGAGATCACACCCGGCATGACCGAGCTCGTGGTGAGTGACGGGCTGCTGCGCCACGACCCCTACCCACTGCCCGGGGGTGTCTCGGTTTTGTCTGCGCCCACCCGCGGCTACGTGCGCTTCCAGGCCGGTGGCTTTGCCGACAACTCCACCATGGTGCTGGCCGGACGGCGCGGTGGCACCGTGAAGCTGGTGATAAACCAGCGGGGATTGGTGCATTGAAAGCAGTGTCGACGGCACCCGCGGGAAGCTCGCTGTTTGAGTGCATGGCCGCGCTGGCACTGGCCTCACTGCTGGCCGGCCCGCTGGTGAGCCTGGCGCGCTCGGCCGCTTTGTCCTTGTCTCTCACCCGAGCGGGCAGCACCGCTCTTGACGCCGCCCGCAACAGGCTCGACCTCATGCTCGCGGCTCCCTGCGGGCCGGTGCTCGGCTGCCCCGCGGGCCTCGATTGCTCGCGCAGCTTGAGCCCCGGCCCGGGTGCACTCGCCGTGGCCACGGTCACCGTGCAATCAGGCTCTTACCAGGCCAGGCTGGCCGCCTTGCTGCCGGCCTGCGAAGCGCAACCTTGAGCAGCAGCCTGATGGAGAGCGCCGCCGTGCTCGGTCTTGAAACGGCCCTGTTGGTTTCGCTCACAGCCATCATGCTGTCGGGGCTCGCGGTGCTGAATGACGGCGAACGGGCCAGCGCCGACCTGCTGCGCCACCGGCAGGTGGAACGACTGCTTGCCGGTAGTTTCGAGCGCTGTGCCACCGGCCCCGGCGTGGTCGTGGAGGCACTGTCGGACAAGGTCGTGCTTGCCTGCGACAGCGACGGAGACGGCGAGGTCGACCTGCACAGTTCGGAACTCACCACGCTGGCCGTTCGCGGCAGTGGTTCACAGCGAAGACTGGCGCAACAGTTCGGTGGCCAATCGCGGACCCTGGTCAAAGGCCTGCCGGTTGGCTCGGCGTTTTCTTACTACGACCGGTCAGGTGGTATCTCGAGCTCGGCCTCCAACAGCAGGGCAGTTGCGGTGCCCACGGCCGCGGGCCTGTTGCTGTTCGCACTACCCGAGACGGCAGAAAGCAGCGGTGGCTGAACGCCGTCCACAAGGCGGCGCTGTATCTATTGGGCGCCGTCCACAAGGCGGCGCTGTATCTATTGGGCGCCGTCCACAAGGCGGCGCTGTACTCATGGCCACCCTGTTGCTGTGCCTCGCCACGCTGTCGCTCATCGTGGCACTGGCCGGGCTCTCGCGCGGGCTGATCGTCGAGCTGCAGGCGCGCCGCGACTCGCTCTGCGCCCGTTACGCCGCCCGCGCGGCCATCACCCTGGCGATGGCTGGCACCGGCTCGGGCTGGGCGGCCTCACTGCTGGGCCCACCGGTGAGTTGGACCAGCGCAGCGCTGCTGCCCCTGGCCCCTGGAGCTTGCGTGCTCGAAGGGCTGGGCCGCTGCGGCGGGGCCAGCAGGCTGCTCGTGCAACGCGACCACGGGCTTACCTGCCCGCCCTGACGCCTCCAAGGGGGTCAGGATTTCGCGGCCACGGTTGCGATTTCGCAAGCGGGCCATAATTATCGCGGCCGATGGCAGCCCTTGTGACACTGGAAGGCATCGAGGGCTGCGGCAAGTCTACCCAGGCTGGCCTGCTCGCGGCGCACCTTGAAGACCGCGGCCTCGAGGCCGTCCTCACCTGCGAGCCGGGTGGCACGCGGGTTACCGCCGAGATCCGACGCCTGTTGGCCGACCCCGCCTCCGAGTTGGACCCGCGGGCCGAACTCCTGCTCTTCCTCGCCGATCGTGCCCAGCACGTGACCGAGGTCATACGACCGGCTCTCGAACGCGGAGCGGTGGTGATCTGCGACCGCTACAGCGACTCCACTATTGCCTACCAGTGCCACGGCCGCGGACACGAGCGCACCCTGGTCGACGAACTCAACGCCTGGGCGGCGGGCCAACTGGTGCCGAATCTCACGCTGTGGATAGACTGCGAAATAGAGATCGGACTCGAGCGCGCCCGCATTCACAGCGGTGGGCCGGGCGACCGCTTTGAAGCCGAGCCGACGGCTTTTCACCAGCGGGTGCGAGACGGCTTTGCCGGCTGCTGCAAGGATGAACCCGGGCGCGTGCGCCGCATTGACGGCAACCGCGACCAGGCGAGTGTTACAGCATCGGTGCTGGCGACGGTGGACGAGTTTCTCGCTTCACAATCCGGGGCAGCTCGATGAGCGCTGCCGATCTTTCGCCACTGCAGGGTCACGGCCAGCAACTCGACAAGCTCCGACGATTGGTGCCGCGGCAAGGCGAGGGCGAGCGACGCCACCACCACGCGTTTATTTTCTGCGGGCCGATGGGCACCGGCAAGTTCAAGGCCGCGTTGTGGCTGGCCTCGCGGCTCAAGTGCGAGAAACCCGAGAGCTGCCATGGCCTGTTTGAAAAAGGTGCCGGGCAACTGTGCGATCGCTGCGGACAGCTGGCCGCGGGTAGTCACCCGGACCTCGTGGTGGTCGAGCCCATGGAAGACGGCAAGCCCATTTATCTCGCCCAGATCGTTCCGCGCAAGAATCCCGACGTTCCCCAGCGGCCGCTCGTGTCCACGCTGGCCACGAGGCCCCTGCGGCCCGGCCCTCACGTGGCCATCATCCGCGACGCCGAGCTGCTCAGAGTCGAAGCGCAGAACGCCATGCTCAAACTGCTCGAAGAGCCGCCGGGTGATTGTGTCCTCGTGCTGGTGACCGCCAACCCGACTGCCCTGCTGCCCACCGTGCGCTCGCGCTGCCAGTTTGTTCGTTTCGGCCTGCTCGACGACGACGAGCTCGGCCGGGTGATGGCCGAGCAGGGCATCGACAGCCACCGCTCGGCTGAAATCGCCTTGCTGGCCGGCGGCCGAGCCGACCTCGCGCTGTCTACCGACGAACGCGCCATCGACGAAAGACTCAAGCTGGTGAGCAGCTGGGAAGAACTGCTCGCTAATCCCCTGCTCCCCCTGGAGCCGTTGGTGCGGCAGCTCGCCGGCAAATCGGGCAAGGACAGCAGCACGCCCGAACGCAAACGCCGAATGAAACTGCTCGCCGAGTGGCAACTGGCCAAGGCGAGAACCGCCCTGGGGCAGTCGCGGCCGCAGGGCAACAGCGAACTCAACCGACTACTGGCCAACGCGGCCACGGCACGCAGCCCGCGCCGACTGGTGCACGATTCGCTGACCATGAACTCCTGCACGCTGGCGCTGGGCCGCAACGCCAACGCCAAACTGGCCATCCGCGAGGCCCTGTTGCATATAAGAGGATGAGCGCCACACCCTCGTCATGACAGGCAAGCCTTCCACCATCGAACTCACCACCCCGCTTTACTACGTGAACGCGGAACCTCACCTCGGGCACACCTACACCACGGTGATCGTAGACACGCTGGCGCGCTTTCATCGTTCGATGGGCAGGGAGGTGTTCTTTCTGACCGGCACCGACGAGCACGGCGACAAGATAGCCCGCGCGGCTGAAGCCGCCGGCTGTGAGCCGCGTGAGTACGCCGACCGCGTGTCGGACATTTTCAGGTCAACGTGGGACGAGTGCTCGATAAGCTACGACCATTTCGTGCGCACCACCGACTCCTACCACGTGGACTTCGTGCGCGAGGTTCTCACGCGCGTCAACGACGCCGGCGATATCTACTTTGACAGCTACGGCGGCAACTACTGCACCGGCTGCGAGCGCTTCTACGCCGACCGCGAGCTGGTGGACGGCAAGTGCCCCGACCACGAGCTGGAGCCCGAGTGGATAGAAGAGCAGAACTATTTCTTCAGGCTGTCGGCTTACCAGCAGCGCCTGCTCGACCACCTGCACGACAACCCCGACTTCATCCGCCCCGAGGGCTACCGCAACGAGGTGCTCTCCCTGCTGAGCGAACCGCTCGAAGACCTTTGCATTTCGCGCCCCGTGAGTCGCCTGGAGTGGGGCATCCCGCTCCCCTTTGACGACAACTACGTAACCTACGTGTGGTTTGACGCCTTGCTCAACTACCGCTCGGCGCTCGAGTTTGCGCGCGGCGACAAGGCCGACGAGTTCTGGCAGAACGCCAACCACTTCATAGCCAAGGACATACTCAAGCCCCACGCGGTGTTCTGGCCGGCCATGCTGATGGCCGCCGGGTTGCCGCTGTACGATCGGCTCAACGTACACGGCTACTGGAACATGGGCGAGAGCAAGATGTCCAAGTCGCTGGGCAACGTGATACGCCCGCTGGAAATGAAAGAGCGCTTCGGGCTCGACAGCTTTCGTTACTTCCTCCTGCGCGAGATGTCGTTTGGGTCCGACTCCAGCTTTACCGAGGACGCCTTCGTACGGCGCTTCAACGGCGACCTCTCCAACGGGCTGGGTAACCTCGTGAGCCGGGTGCTGTCGATGCAGAACAAGTACTTCGACGGCCTGCTGCAGGCGCCGGCCGCTGAAGACACATCCGCTGAAGACATGGCTGCCGACGCGACAATACACGCGGCTTTTGAAAAGGCCGAGCAGAGAGTGCCCGAGTTGCTCGAGCGGCTGTCTTTCCACCTCGCGCTCGAAGAAACCTGGCACGCTCTTGCTGCCTGCGACAAGTACATAGTCGATACGGTGCCCTTCAAACTCTACAAGGACGCGAGCAAGCGCGGGCGAGTGGGCGAGATACTGCTGCTCTTGTGCGAAGCCCTGCTGCACGCGGCCCGACTGCTGGCGCCCTTCATGCCCGACAGCTCAGCGGCTATCTCCAGGCTGCTCAACACCGACCCGGTAGAGATGGCCGAGCAGCCGCCTGCCTGGGGTACAGCCTTTAAGCCCGGTCACCGCGTGGGCAAGCCCGAGCCGCTGTTTCCTCGCATAGAGGTAGACAAGCAGTGACGCCCGCCATCATTGACACCCACTGCCATCTTTCCGACGGCAAGTTCAGCGACGACGTCGACGAGGTAATAGAGCGCGCCGTGGCCGCGGGCGTCACCCGCATGGTGGCCGTGGGTGGTGGTGGCCCCATTGAAGACAGTCGGCGCAGCGCCGAAATGACCGAGCGATACGACTGCCTGCGCTCCACGGCCGGTATTCACCCGCACGACGCAGCGTCGGTCGACCAGGCCACGATAGACGAGCTGCAGGAACTACTCGCCCGGCCGACCGTGGTGGCGGTGGGCGAAACCGGGCTCGATTACTACTACGACAACTCCCCCCGCGACCTCCAGCGCGAGGCACTGGCCCGCCACCTGCAGTTGGCCCAGCAGTGCTCGTTACCGATTGTGCTGCACTGCCGGGACGCGCACCAGGATCTCCGCGACGTGCTCGAAGCCGAGGGCGTGCCTGCCGCAGGCGGCGTTGTGCACTGCTTTACCGGTAACTACCAGGAGGCCTGTTGGTACCTCGACCACGGGCTGCTGCTTTCGTTCACCGGAATAATCTCGTTTCGCAACGCCGGCGAACTGCGGGAGGTGGCCGCGCGGGTTCCGCTCGACAGCATGATGCTCGAGACCGACTCACCCTACCTCGCTCCCGAGCCCAAGCGTGGAAAACGTAACGAGCCCGGATACGTGGTGCACGTGGCCGCGGCGATGGCACTCGCACGCGATTGCAGCCTCGAAGAAGTGGCCCGGGCCACCACCGCCAACGCCGAGAAGATGTTTTTCTCCTGAGGCTCAGCCCGATTGGTCGACCGACCCACGGCGAGCACGCAACAGCACGGCCGCCGCCAGTACAGCCGCGGCCAGCATCAGCCCCTGGGCCATGGCCGTTTCAAGATCGGGAGACATGCCCAGCAGCGAGAATTCCGGCCACCAGCCCACGGGAGTGAGCGCCATGACTCCGCCTTCCTGCAACTCGGTTATGCCCGCGCCTGCAAAACGAAACGCCAGCAGGTAGAGCAGGCTGCCGGTGCCCGAAAAGAACGGCCGCAGGGGCACGCGGATACCTAGCTTGAAGATTCCGAGGTATAACAGGAAAAGCAGCAGGCTGCCGACCCCGAAGCCTCCCGACACGGCCATCACCTGGCCGCCGTCGGCCAGCAGCGCACGGTAGAACAAGACCGTCTCGAAACCCTCGCGATAAACGGCAAGGAACGCGATCCCGGCCATGGTCCAGCGCGAACCGGCGCCCAGCGCGCGGTCGACCTGCCCCTGTATGTAACGCTGCCAGCGCTCAGCCTCGGCGCGCGACAACAGCCAGTAACTCACGCTGAACAGCACCAGGGCCGCGAGCAACATGGTGACACCCTCGATGAGTTCGCCGGCCAGGCCGACCCCTCCAAGCAACCACTGGGCCGCGGCCGCGGTGGCGATGCTGAGCACCACGCCCACCGCCGCACCCTCGAACAGCCAACGCCGAGCGATCATGTGTCCGCCACGCGACAGGTAGGTCGCTAGCGCGGCGATCACGAGTATCGCCTCCAGGCCTTCCCTGAGTATGATCACCAGCGAAGCGAAGAAGGCCGAGGTCGAGCTGGCGGTGACTCCCAACAGGACGGCCGCTGCCTCGAGGTCGCTGTCTATCGAATCGAAATCAACTTCGCGTCCGGCCAGCAGGTCGGCACGGGCACGGGCAAAGCGTTTTTCCAGGGTGCCGGCCAACGCAGAATCGCGGGTGGCTATAAGTTTCTCGGCCTGTTCAAAAGCCATGTAGGCCTGCAGCATGACGGCCGCGGCACCAACTGCATCGTCCTCGGCCATCGCTCGCGACCGCTCCACCAGTTGGAGTACCTCGCCGAGGTCGTTCGACTTTGTTTCGGCGGCCTCTACGCCCAGGCCGGCACGCAAGAACTCGTCGAGTCGGCCGGCAACAGCAGCCACCTGGCCCGCTGCCCGCTGCGAATAAACTGCCTCGGTGAGCTCCTGCAGCGCGGCCGCCACGGCTTCGCTGTCCGACTCGGTGAGGGCGTCGCCCAGAGCGTCGATATCGGCCGCGACCGTGGCCAGAAAGATGCGCGCTTCGCCGTACTCAAGCTTGTTGACTACCTCGCCGTCGCGGACACCCTCGCTGTACTCCTCTACCACCAGCTCCAGGGCCAACAAGAGGTGACGCGGATCTACTTCGCGCTGCTCATCGGCCGCACCCCCGCTATCGGCCGAAGCCAGGCGTGCAGCGACCAGCAGCGAGGCCGCCGCGCTACCGTCGTCATCGCCGTGGGCGCTCGAGCTCTCGAGTGCCGCCAGCAGGCGACGGTCAGACAGGCCCGCAGCCGCCATCGGGTCGAACAGGTCCAGGGCCTTGCCATCACCGTGGCAGTCGCCGCAGTTTGAGAGATCGCCGCCAGCTGTTCGGCTATTGCCCGCGGCCGCCTCAACAACCGCCGGAGGCGATTTCAAGGTCCACAGGAACCACACGATATCCCAACGCTCCTGGACGGTGAGCACGTGGTCCCAGGCCGGCATGGCAGTGCCCGGCAGGCCCATTCCTATAACCTGGAAAAACTCCTCGGGCGTCTCGTCAAGCAGCTCCGGGGCGACGGTAAAATCGACCGGCCGCGGGCCGGCGACCTGGTCGGCCAGCGGGCCATTGCCATCGCCCTGGTCGCCGTGACACGAGGTGCAGTAGCGCAGGTAAAGCGTGCGCCCGCGCTGCGGCGAAGGCCTGTCCGCCGGAACCTCTAACCCCACCCCCTCGGCGTGAACACCAACCCACTGCTCGTAAGCCCTGGTCAGCTCCTCGACCGGGGCGCGGCCCTCTGCCAGAGCGATGACAGCGTCAAGCTCGGGCGACGGAGAGGAATCGGCGAGCAAGGAGAGCAGCGCCATCGCGGTTGCGAGCTCGTCTGAATCGACCACCTCGCCACCGCGTACACCCTCGCTGTATTCCTGCACGGCCACGCGCAACATACCCAGCTGCCGGACCCGGTCGGGCTCGCCCATGTCGAGCGGACCCGAAGCTCCAGACAGCCCCGCGTACACGAAGGCCGTCGCGGCAAGAGCAAATACGCCGCATAACAGGGCGGGGCGGAATCTTTTCAGCATGAGTACAACAGGCACCGGGAGCGGTAGGCATCTTGAATACGATTGTCAATATCATTAATACCAGCGCTCAAGTGCCCTGTAAAGCTATAGAGAGGCGCCCCTTTTCAGCGACAGTTGCGGCAGAGGCCGTAGAGTTCGAGGCGGTGGCTCACCAGCGAAAAGCCCAGCCGCTTGGCCGCGGCCTCCTGCAGGCTCTCGATCTGGTCGTTCTCAAACTCTTCGATGCGACCACACTCGGTACAGATGCAGTGGTCGTGGTGGGCCGACAGGTTTTCGTACAGGGCCTCGCCCTTGTCGAAGTGCCGTTCCTGCACCAGGCCCGCCTCGCACAGCAATCGCATGGTCCGGTACACAGTAGAAAAACCTATGCCGGGTTCTATCTCGCGCACGCGGGTAAAGATTTGCTCGGCGCTGAAGTGGCCGTTAACCCCGAGAAACCAGCGCGCTATTTCTTCGCGCTGGTGGGTGTTTTTCAGGCCGTGTTCGCGGATGAAATCGCGAAAGCTATCCAGCCGAACGGTTTCCTCGGTGGCCAATGGTCAGGCGGGGGGGCCGGCCAACCCAGCAGGACCGTCTATGAGTTCCCTCAGCTCGGGGTCCAGGTACTGGCCGGCGAGGTCGGAATCTTTCAGTGCAATGGCGAGCAGTTCAAGTCGCTCGGCCACCGGCACCTTGCGGTCCAGGAGCATGACTTCCTTGCCGTCCACCGTGCACAGGCCGCTCTGCACGCTGTAGCCGGCGTCGCGGTGAAGCTTTTCTTCGCGAACCTCCAGGCCAACGCTGTCGGCTACTTCCTTGAGCCGATCCAGCAGCGCGCGGTTGCGCTCATCGACGGGTGACGTTTTTGCGGTCTTACTCTTCTTTGTCATAGAGGAACACGACGAGCGCGACTTAACGGCCGGCGCTCTTCCCCCCGGCCGGCGTGTCAAGAAAACTGTCTTCGCCCTCCGACTCCCTGTCCGTGGCGGCCTCCGGGGCAATTGCAGCAGGGGCCGACGACTGGTCGACAGGCGAATCACCAACGGGCGCCTCGGCCGCGGCAGCCCGGGGGGCGTCGTCTTCATCCTCGCCGCTGCGCACCAGGCCCACGGCATTCTCCAGCGACTGCAGGCTCTTCTCCACGCGCTCGAGTTCGCGCTGTACCACCGCACTACTGCGCGCGCTGTCCACCGACTCTCTGAGCCAACTTCGCAGTTCCTTGAACTGTTCCTGTGGACGCGCGACCAAGTCATCGATGAGGTGCCGCCCTTCTTCGAGCGCGCGGCCACCGCCACCCACCACGTCGCGTACCCGCTCGCCGGCGCGCTCAGTTATTCCACCCAGCACTTCCATTCCGCGCGTAGCCCGATCGCTGATGTCCTGTACCGTTGCCCCGCCCGATCGAATCAGCTCGCGCAGAAACGAAACCGAAACCAGGCTGCTGCGGTCTTTCTCTTCCTCGAGTATGATCTGGGCAAACGTGATCGCAGTCAGGTCGTTACCGCTCTCGTTGTCTATGACAGTGAGCTCCTCGCCATCACGCACCATCCGGGCCAGGCCCTTGAGGGTAACGTAACGAGATTTCATGGTGTCGTATAGTTTGCGGTTGGCGTACCGCTTGATAATGCGTTCTCTGCTCATGATTTTATCCCCGGCACAGCCAACTCTTCATGATGATGGCTAGCAAAACGGGGGTCAACAGGCAAACACACCTCGGCAGCAGGTTGACCACCACAGTGGCGCCGGTTAGCGTCGGGCGAACAGAGATGAAGACGCTCAAGGCAAGTGCCGTGCAGATGAAATCGGGACCGGACCGTTCGAGCAACCTCGAACGCGCCGGCCAACTGCTGCGACAGGCAGCCCGCGAAGGCGCACAGCTGGCAGTACTGCCCGAAATATTTTCCTGGCGCGGCCCCCAGGCCGATGAACTGGCAAACACCGAAACGATAACCGGCCCCAGCTCGAAGGCCGTGGCAGAGCTGGCCGCCGAACTGAAAATCTACATCGTGGCCGGCTCCCTGCTCGAATCGGCCGATACTGGGGCCGCCGACAGTAACACCGGCAATAACAAGCGGCCTGCCAACGCCGCGCCGCCCGAGGCCTGCTACAACACCAGCCTGCTCTTCGGGCCCGAGGGTGACCTGCTGGCCTTCTATCGTAAGATGCATCTCTTCGACGTAGACATGCCCGGCTGCGTGAGTTTTCGTGAAACCGACACCCGTCTGCCCGGCGACCGCCCGGTCGTGGCCTCTACCGGGCCGGCCGTACTCGGGCTGTCGGTGTGCTACGATCTTCGTTTTCCAGAACTGTATCGCGAGCTGACCGCACGCGGAGCCGAGATACTGACCGTGCCCTCGGCCTTTACTTACCCCACCGGCCAGGCCCACTGGAAACTGCTGTTGCGAGCACGCGCGGTTGAGAACCAGGCCTGGGTCATTGCTCCAAACCAGTACGGCGAGGCAGGCTACGGCTTTGCCGACTACGGGCACTCTATGATCATCGACCCATGGGGCCGCGTGCTGGCCGAGGCAGGCGACGACGAGGACATGGTGCTCACCTGCGAGCTCGACGCTGCGGTGCTCAACAAGGCCCGGCGCGAGTTGCCCTGTGCCGACCACAGGAGAATGTAAGCGTGCCTCGTTTTCTTGAACTCGCCCGCCTCGAAGAAGCGACGCAGCTTCTGGAGGTCTTTACCGCGTTCGACATCGAGTCGGTGGACGCCCGCACCGCCGAGGGTCGGGTGCTCGCCGAAACCGTGACCGCGACGGCCGACGTACCCAACTCGACCCGCTCGAGCATGGACGGCTACGCCCTGCGCGCAGCCGACACGGCCGGGGCCAACGAACAGAACGCCGCCGTACTCAAGCTCGCGGGACAGGTCGAAACCGGCCACGCCCCCACCACCGAGCTCGAGGCTGGCAGCGCGCTGCGCATATCCACTGGCGGGGTGCTACCCGCGGGCGCCGATTCGGTGGTCATGGTCGAGTACACCGACACCGATGGCGGCACTGGCGGTGACAGCGGGACCGCCACCCGGGTCTTCGTGCGCAAGCAGGTGCAAGTGGGCGCCTGCCTCGTGCCCACGGGCGAGGACATGCGCCGTGGCGACCTGCTCATGCAGCCCGGCCGGCGCTTGAGAGCGAGCGACACCGGGGTGCTGACGGGGACCGGGCACGAAACCGTGCGCGTATTCCGGTTGCCAGTGGCGGGCGTACTCGCCACCGGCGATGAGATCGTCGAACCCGGCACCGAGCTCGGCCCCGGGCAGGTATACAACGCCAACCAGTACTCGTTGGCCGCGCTGCTGCGCCGGCGTGGCATAACGCCCGCCGTAAGCATGGTCGTTCCCGACGAGGCCGAACGCTTCACGAGGGAGCTGTCGCTGGCGATAGAAAAATGCGACGCAGTGTTCGTGTCGGGCGGCAGCTCCAAGGGCACCCGCGACCTGACGCTGGCCACCATCAAGAACCTGGGAGGCAAGGTCTTGCTGCACGGCCTGGCCATCGCACCGGGCAAACCCACGATCATCGCCCGCGTGGGTAATTGCGCCGTGCTGGGCGTACCCGGCAACCCGGCGGCGGCCGTGGTGGTCTTTGCCCTGCTCGGGGCGTCCCTGCTACGTCACCTCGAGGGTGAGCCCCTCGATCGAATACGCGCAACCATGCCCCTGCTTCGCGCGAGGCTGGGCGCCGACGTAAAGGGCAGCAGCGGTCGCGAAGACTGGCTGCGCGTGCGGCTGGAAGCCGGCGAAGACCTACCCACCGCGCAGCCCGTGCCTGGCCGATCGTTGTCGCTATCGTCGCTCGCCCGCGCTGATGGACTCGCTCGCATAGACCTGCACCGAGACTCGGCCACCGCAGGAGAAACAGTGGAGGTTCTGCTTCTCGACTGAGAGCTGACAAGCGGCGTGGGTAAAAATTCCGACAACGCGCGTGCCGCTGTGAGCGCGCCTCGCCTCTCGCTGGCCGCGGCCCGTGAGCTGCTGCTGTCACTTGCGCGCGCGACAGGCGAAGAAGAAACCGAACCGTCGCTCGCACTCGGCCGTACCAGCTCGCAAGCGGTGTACAGCCACCACGCCAATCCCAACTACCGGGCTGCCGCAATGGACGGAATCGCGGTTCGCGCCGCCGACACGAACACCGCAAGCGAAGCCTCTCCCTGCACGCTGCCCGAACACCGCACCCGCAACACGGCGCCCGCGGGCGCCTGCGCGCCCGTGGATACCGGCATGGCCATGCCCGACTGGGCCGACGCGGTGGTCATGGTCGAACACAGCAAACAGGTCGGCGGCGACTGGCAGATCACCTCGCCGGTGACGGTCGGCAAGCACGTACGCAGGGTGGGCGAAGACGTCGACGCCGGCGTGCAACTGCTGGGTCGCGGATGCCGCGTGGGCGCTGCCGAAATCGGCGCCATGCTCGCGACCGGTGTCGAATCGCTGAAATTACGCTTGCCCCCCACGGTGGCGATCCTCGCCACCGGCGACGAGGTGGTTCAACCCGGCCAAGCGGCAGCGCCGGGCGCCGTGATCGAGTTCAACTCGCGCGTACTCACGGCCATGCTGCAAGAGCGTGGCGCAAAGCCCGTGTACCTCGGCCACGTGGCCGACGACCCCGACGAGTTGGCGCGGGTCATCGGCGAGGGCGCGGCCAGCCACGACCTGCTCTGCGTTATAGCGGGCAGCTCTGCCGGCCGCCGCGACCACACGGTCGACGTACTCGCTGGGCTCGGCGATGTGCTCGTCCGCGGCGTGGACCTGGTGCCGGGCCGACCGGCTATCATCGCCCGGGCCAACGGCACCCCCATACTCGGTATTCCCGGCTACCCGGTATCGGCCTGGGCCGTGTGCCGCGAACTATTGTTGCCATTGGTAGACGCCTGCCTGGGCGGGCAGGCAGGCCAGCCCACCGTGGTGACGGCCGAGCTGCTGCGCGCCGCGCCCTCGAGACTCGGCGTCGAAGAACTGGTGCGGGTATGCCTGCGCCGTGACCGCGAACGCCTCCTGGCGGTACCGCTGCCGCGCTCTTCGGGTTCGATCACCACGCTCCTTCGCGCCGACGCGATTCTGCGCATAGCGGCCCACGCCGAGGGCGCCGAGCCCGGGCCCGTGGAGTTGGAGATGCTGCGCCCTCTCGATCGGGCGCTCGGCACGCCGCTGCTGGCCGGTGACCCCCATCCACTGGTCGAGCTGTTGGCCGAGTTGTCGTGCCGCAGCCAAGGACACGACGGTAAGGTCCACGACAACGCGCCGGCGCCGGCGTGGTTAGGACTGGGTGCGGCCGATGGCCTGCTCGCCGTAGCCCGTGGTGAGGCCGACCTTGCGCTGCTCGATGAACAGCAGGCCGCCAGCCTTGGCGAAGATATCAGCCGGGCAACCGAGACGGGGGCGCGTTTACTCAAGCTGGGCTTCGAGGACAAGACCTTTTTGCTCGTGTTGGCCGAGCACGGCCCGGTGGCAGAACGAATCGCGCGCGCGCTGACCGACCAGTCACTCCTGGACGACGCCCGGCTGGCGCTGCTCGACTGACGATCGACTCAGCTCAAGCCTTCGACGATTTCTTCTACGATCTGCCTGGCTGCCATGCGAGGATCGCTGGCGTCGCGAATGGGCCGCCCGACCACGACGTAGTCGGCCCCTCGCCTGATGGCGTCGGCCGGTCCCGCTGTGCGCTTCTGGTCACCCTTGTCGCTTCCCGCCAATCGTATGCCCGGGGTAAGCACGATGAAGTCGCGGCCACAGGCCTCGCGTATGGCGCCTATCTCGCGGGGCGACGCCACAACCCCGTCCATGCCCGAGTCACGCGCCAGCAGCGCCAGTCGAACAACCTGATCGTCGAGGTCACCGTCAACACCTATGGCACGCAGGTCGCTGGCGTCAATACTGGTGAGCACGGTCACCGCGAGCATGCGCGGACGTTCAAGGTTCTCGGTACGGCAAACCCTGTCTACCGAACGCACGGCCTCACTCATCATGGCCGCGCTTCCAGACGCGTGCAGGTTGAAGATCGAAACGCCCAGCCTCGTGGCCTCCATCGCCGCGCGGGCGACGGTGCGCGGGATGTCATGGAACTTGAGGTCGAGAAAAACTTCGCTACCCCGCTCCTTCACGTGCTCGATCACCGGCGGGCCGCTGCTCATGAACAACTGCTTACCGACCTTGAACATGCCAACGCTGTCCCCCAACAGGGTTATCAACTCGTCGGCTTCGGCTATCGTGCCTACGTCGAGGGCAAAAATGAGTTTCCTGCGGGCGACCTCGTAGATTTCGGACGAGGCCGTCACCGAGCGAGCGCCTCGCTGACCGCAGCCACTATGTGTTCGGCGGCCGAGTCCAGCGCCAGGTCACTGCTCTCGCCGCTTCTTCGCTCGCGAAGCTCAACGGTTCCCTGCTTGACGCCACGCGGTCCGATCGTGACCCGCCACGGTATGCCGAGCAGGTCAGCGTCTTTGAACTTGACTCCCGCCCTCTCGTCGCGGTCGTCGAGAATGACCTCGACGCCGGCCGCCAGTAGTTGCTCGTAGAGCTTTTCCGAGGCCGCGCGGGTGTCGTCGTCCTTCCACTTGACGGGCAACAGCAGCACCTGCACGGGAGCGATGGCCGGCGGCCAGATTATGCCGTCGTCATCGTGGTTCTGCTCAATGGCAGCAGCCATGGTACGCGTGATACCGATGCCGTAGGTGCCCATCTGCATCACGCACTCGTTACCATCGGTATCGAGGTAAGTGGCGCCCATGGCCTCGGAATATTTGCTGCCAAGGTAGAAAACCTGGCCGACCTCAATTCCGCGAAAAGCCTGGTAGCTGCCGCCGTTGCACCGCGGGCAGGGGTCACCCGCAGCGGCTTCGCGCAGGTCGTGAAACTCGGCCACCGGAAAGTCTCTTTGCTGGTCTATGCCCGATAGGTGAAGGTCAGCGCGATTGGCCCCGGTGATCATGCCCGTGGCACCGCGCAGTCGCAGGTCGACCACCAGTTCGATCTCCAACCCTACCGGGCCGGCGAAACCCTGCGGCGCACCGCTCATCTTCTTGACCTCGTCGGCGTCGGCCATCCGCAATTCGGACACGCCCAGCGCCCGCTTGAGCTTTGCCTCGCTCAGCTGGTCATCGCCCCTCACGAGTGCTGCCACTCCGCGGTCATCAGCCACGAACAGCAGCGTCTTCACGAAACGCCCGACTGGCTCCGACAACATGGCCGACACGTCTTCTATGCTTCCCGCTCCCGGCGTTGAGACCTCGGTGGGCTCCGACGATTCGAAGAGGCCGGGCTCGCCGACCGCCAGCTCGGCCTTCTCTACGTTGGCCGCATAGTCGCAGTGGTCGCAACTGAGGATCAGGTCTTCACCAGACTCGGCCAGCACCTGGAATTCGTGCGAACCCGACCCTCCTATGGCGCCGGTATCGGCCTCCACCGCCCTGAAGTCGAGCCCGCAGCGGGTAAAAATTCGCGCGTAGGTGTCGTACATCAGTTGGTACTCGCGGCGACAGTCTTCCTCGTCAACGTGAAACGAGTAACCGTCCTTCATCAGGAACTCTCTTCCGCGCATGAGCCCGAAGCGCGGGCGGATTTCGTCCCTGAACTTGGTGCCGACCTGGTAGAGATTGAGCGGCAGATCCCTGTAAGAACGCACGTTGCCACGAACGAGGTCGGTCATTACCTCCTCGTGGGTAGGGCCGACACAGAACTCGCGGCCGCTACGGTCGGCGAGCCGCAGCAACTCGGGTCCGTAGGCATCCCAGCGTCCACTTTCGCGCCACAACTCGGCCGGACTCAACAGCGGCAGCGACACTTCCTGGCAACCGGCCGCGTCGAGCTCTTCCCTCACAATAGCTTCTATCTTGCGAACGGTCCTCAGGCCGAGGGGGAGGATATCGTACATGCCCCGGGCTACCTGGCGTATCAGCCCCGCGCGCAGCATCAGTCGGTGACTGGCCACCTCGGCGTCGGAGGGGTCTTCCTTTAGTGTATGGAGAAGCAGTCGGGTGTAACGCATGGATGACTCTCGCGTCGAACTTCTACGACAGGGTAGCCACGACGGCAACAGGCCAGGGATTCAGTCGACGCCCACGCCAGCCAGCCCGGCCAGGCGGGCCGCCCCCATGGCACCCGCCAGTCGGCCGTGAACCGCCGCCACCGTGCGCAGCTCGTCTATGCCGCGAGCAAACAACGCAGCTGCAATCTCGCGCCTGATATCGTCCACTCGAGCCATGAAGACCGGGGACAGTCCACCACCCAGTACGATCAGTGGCAGGTCCATCGAGTTGACCGCCGACGCCAGTCCGGCTCCCAGCGCGGCGATCATGTGCCCAACCAGGCGCGCGGCGACTTCGTCGCCTCCCGCGTTCTCGAACAGGCTGTGGGCCAGCCCCCGGCCCTCCTGCTCTGCGCGGGCAAGCAATCTCGACCGCTGCGCAGTGTCGAGTTCTTCGACCATGGCCACCGTCGCCGTTTCGGACACGTAGGCTTCAAGACAACCCCGGGCCGAGCAGCCGCAGCGGCGTCCGCCCTGCACGATCACCGCGTGCCCCAGCTCGCAGCCGCGGCCCGAGGGTCCGCGGTAGAGCTTGCCGCCCAACACCAGGCCCGAACCAAGGCCCGTGCCCAGGGTCACCAGCAGGTAGTCAGGCGCGCCATCTGCGGCGCCACCGAGACCCTCGGCCAGGGCTGCGCAGTTGGCGTCGTTTTCAACCAGCACCGGCCGGGCCAACGCCGCGGCCAGGCGCTCGGCAAGTACTACGCCTTGCAGGGCCGGAAGGTTGGGGCTGCCAAGCAGGCGGCCGGCAGAGTCGAGCACGCCGGGTACGCCCAGTCCGAGAGCCGCGCTGCGGTCGGGGGTCTCGCCGGCAGAAGACTCCAGCCCGCCAACCAGCGTGGCCACCATGTCGACCAGTTGCCGCAGATCAGTGCCGCCGCCGCTGGGCAGAGAGGCCTGGTCGAGCAGCACGCCGGAGGGCGACACCAGCACCGCCTTGATGGTCTGCCCACCCAGGTCGACGCCCACGTTGGCAGTGCACTTCAAGACCCTGTGTCTACACGCGCGGCCGGGCGCAGGGTGGCCGGCATCGAGCCGCCGCAGGAGAGCACAGCAGAAATCCCGTCTTCGAGACTCATCTCGGCATCGAGTACCCGGTGTCGCGGCAGCAGCAAGACGTCGCCCAGGTAGAGATGGTTGGTGGGCACGTACACCGTGGCGTACTCGAGCAAATCCTCCGGTCCACCGGGCTCTGCCCCTGCGCGGTCGACGACGAATTCACTGGTGAGAAAACCCAGGCTGCATGGGAGACCGGATTCGTCGAGCACGATGACGGTGCGCTTGAAATTACTCGACTCGCCACCACTCGAAAACCCACGCACCACCTGCTGGACGGTGCCGTATACCGACCGCACCAGCGGCACCCGCAACACTAGCTTTTCGAACCTGTGGACAAACGCCTCGCCTACGAGGTGGCTCGAAAAGTGACCAAGCACGATGACTATGACCAGGGTAAGAACTACGCCCGCGCCCGGTATGTCGCTGCCGAAATAGATGCGGAGCAGTGGCTGCGAAAAATCGTCGAGCAGGGAGAACAGTACCTGCAACACCCAGAGCGTCGCGGCCACCGGCAGTATGACCAGCAAGCCGCCTATAAACTTGTTGCGCAGCCTTGCGATCACGACAGCATCTCCTCGGCTTCGGCTTCCTCGTCGCTCACCTCGGCAAACGCTCCACGCGCCAGCACCAAGGCCAACGCCACCGGGATCACATAGAAACAGACCCTGAAAATGACGATGGGAAGAAACGAATCTTTCAACGCGATGCCCACGCCGGCAAAGGTAGCCGCCATGGTAGCCTCGAGCACACCCACGCCCCCGGGCACAAAAGATATGACCGCCACCACGATAGACACCGAAAATCCCACCGCCACCTGGCTGTAAGTGACCGGGTAGCCCACGCTGTAAAAGGCCGCGTAGAGAATTCCCACTGTGAACAACCAGTCAAAAAATATCCACGCCACCGGGCGCGACAAGGCGGCCGGCCGTTCCGCGAGGAACTCCATGCCCTCGTTGAGGTGAGACAGCAGCAGGTCCAGGCGTCGGCCCTGCGACTCCTGCTTGCCGAGACGCTTGAGCACCCAGTGTCCGGCACGCGCACAGAAGCCGAGAAATCGGTTACGAAGAGAGCGGCGCAGTATCATCGTCGTCGTGACACCGAGAAACAGTACGAGCACGACCACCACCGTAACCGCCGCGGTGACGCGGGCGTCGCCCACCTCGCTACCCAAAAGCAGGTGGCCCATGCCGTAAAGAATAAACAGCAGCAGCATGAAGTTGGTTATCAGCGTCTGCGTAAATGAAATCAGCACCGATTTGCCCGAGTTGACACCCTTCTTGCGCAGCATGACCGTGCGCAGGGCAAAACCGCTCAGGCCCCCGGTGGGCAGCAGGTAGTTCACGGCGTTAGCCACGAAAGTAATCCGCAGCATGTCGAGAGATTTGACCGGACTGCCGGCGGCACGCGCTATGCCCTCGTAGGAAAGGGACATGGTGACATAGCTGATCAGGGTGGCCGCCATGGGTAGCAACAGCAGCAGGGGAGATACGCCTGACAGGGCTTCGAGCATTTCGCCGGCACCGGCCATCCAAGCCATGGCGGCGTAGACCAGTAAGAGGCCGATTCCCCCGAACACCGCGCCGCGGGTCAGTCGATCGGTCAGAGAAGCTGGCCGACCTCCGTCGGTATCCTTCCTCGCCACGTCCACGGGCACCATTGTTTCAACTATGGAGCCGATTTACCAGCCCGGTGGGCCACCCCGACGGGCGCCCCACCTTCTACTGGCTCAGGAAGGAGCCGATGGCGAATCGAGGGTGGGAGCCCGCTGTGGCTGGCGAAGCTTGCGCAGAGCCTTGGCCTCGATCTGGCGGATACGCTCGCGTGTTACGGCAAACTTCTGGCCAACTTCCTCGAGGGTGAAGTCAGTCTTCTCGCCTATGCCGAAGCGCATCCTGAGGATCTGCTCCTCGCGCGGGGTCAGTGTGGCCAGCACCTTGCGGGTCTGCTCTTCGAGACTAAGCGCCACGGCCGCTTCAGCCGGTGACACCGACTGGCGATCCTCCACGAAGTCGCCGAGCGAACTCTCTTCGTCATCGCCGATGGGAGTCTCGAGCGAAACCGGCTCCTTTACGATCTTGAGAACCTTGCGAATCTTGTCCGCCGGCATTTCCATCTGTTCAGCGATTTCGTCCGGCGCCGGCTCACGACCAAGCTGCTGCACGAGGTAACGCGACGTACGCAGCACCTTGTTGATGGTCTCGATCATGTGCACCGGGATGCGAATGGTTCGCGCCTGGTCGGCAATCGCCCGGCTGACGCTCTGGCGAATCCACCAGGTCGCGTAAGTCGAGAACTTGTAGCCGCGCTGATACTCGAACTTGTCCACGGCGCGCATCAGCCCGATGTTGCCTTCCTGTATAAGGTCGAGAAAGCCCAGGCCGCGATTTGTGTAACGCTTGGCTATCGAGACCACCAGCCTCAGGTTAGCCTCGATTAGATCTTTCTTGCCTTGCTGCGAGCGTTCCTCGCCGCGACGGATGATGCGTACCGCCCAGTCCAGGTCCTCGGTCGACATGCCGATCTCGGCTTCGATGGCGCGCAGGTTGCGCCGCGCTTCCCGTATGGCCGCTCCCATCTTGATGGCCGCATCGGTGCTCATGCGCAGGTTGCCGGTAGCCTTGCGCTTGTCGTTGGTGTCTCCGGACGAGAGCTTGCGGACCAGTTCGAGGATCTGTTTGCTGTCCCTGCGGGTACGCTTTTCGGCGCGGATTATCACCCGCTCCTGCTTCCGGGCGAGCTCGCGGGCTTCCTTGAACTTGCCGACTATGCGGGTGACGTGGCCCTCGCCCAGCCCCATGCCGATAAGATGGAGCCGGACCTTTTCTCTCGAGGCTTCGAACTTGTTTTCCCTGTCCGTGGGTTTGCGGCGGGTCTTGACGTTCTTAGCCGGGGCAAAGCGCTTGGGCTTGGTCGCCTGGTAGGTGCTGCCCATGCGCTTGAGAGCGGTGACCTCCTTGAGAAACTTCTTCAGCTTCCTCTCGTCTTTCTCGGCGCTGGCCGCCCGGTCTTCCTCTGATTCGTCGGCAAAAACATCCCGTGGCTCGATCTCGCCCGAACGAACACGCACGGCGATGCCCACCACGTACTCAATAACTACCGGCAAGGAGTACACGCAGTCGCGGACCTCGTGTAGCCCGGCCTCGATCTCCTTGGCGATGGTTACTTCCTGCTCGCGTGACAGCAGGGGTACACTGCCCATCTCCTGCAGGTACATCCGAACCGGGTCGGTGCTGTCGGACGCATAATCCTTGGAGGCCGCCGCGCTGGGCTTGGGGCGCGCCTTGGCCGGCTTCGCCGCCACCCTCTTGGGAGGCCGATCCTCCGACTCTTCGCCCAACCACTCTTCTTCGTCGCCATCGAAAAGCGCGTCGTGGTCAGCGCCGGAGTCACTGGCATTGGAAGTCGAGTTAGCATTGTCACTTCCAGCCTCCTTGCGTCTGCCCGAGTAGCCCTCTTCGAGCTCTATGTCGTTCTCGGTCAGCAGGTTGACGGCGGCGTTGAGATCCTCGGGCGTAAAATCGTCCTTGGGCATCACGCGGCTCACTTCGTCGTAGGTCACGAAGCCGCGGTCACGGCCCAGCTCGATGAGCTTGGCGACTACCTTGTCAAGATCCTGGCCACTGGTGGGTTTTACTGTATTTTTCTGCATTCAGGTTGCGGTCAGCGTTCGGTATGTACTCTTCGTCCATACACGGAAAAAGTTGTACAAATAGTCGGTACACTACTCATGTACCCCCGGCGGCGAACGACCAGCCTTTAACGCTACGCAGGCCCATGTTACGAGTCAAGAAAACAACCCGACAAACCCGCTCAAAAAACCGCCAAAGAGGTAAATATCCCTTTATTACTGGGGTTTTTCTAGCAATACCGACTCCAAGGCAGATTCCCGGGCCGAGCTTGACGAGGGGGGGGGGGGCCGAAATGAAAAAAATACCGCCGCCAATGTCTTCAGCGGGGTTGGCCGGGGTCCTGCTGATAACCGCTGCTGCCTGCCTGGGCTCCTGCACCC
>CAUZFM010000037.1:0-25852 GCA_963579235.1 uncultured Binatia bacterium (SeqCode) | reverse complement strand
CCGCAGTACTCGTCAGCCTCACCAGCGCCTATACGGCACTCCGAGTCGCCCTTGTGCTGCATCATCTCGACCAGCGGCTCAAAATCCGCACGTCGCCGAGCATACTCAGCTGTCATGACTTCGCCGTCGGGTCCGCCTACGGGAAACATCAGCCCGCCACTCAAGTTGGAGTTGTGGGGAATGGAGACGACCGAGCAGCCTTTGCCAGTGTTGAGGCAGTCGCGCTCGAGAGCATCCCACAGCAGCCGCGGCGAGGGCGCGTCGACATAGCTGGCCGGCTCGCCGGGCACCTCGGAACTACCGAAAATAATGTTCCGGTGCAGGTTCCTCCCCTTGGGACTTCCGGTCCACTCGTAACCAACAAAGCTGGTAAAAGAACAGGCCGAACTGCGATCGTAATACTGCTCCGCCGCCGCTTGGACCTCACTCCAACTGCTCAACATCGCCCGCCTGCAGTCGCTGCCATTCTCACCACAGAACCCAAAGCGCTCTGGGCTCTCAGAGGCCATAGCCTTGTTGTTCATCAGGTAATAAGCAGCCCGCGGCCAGTGGCGAAACAATCGGCACACGAAGGAATCGTGACCGGCCATGCCCGGCGTCTCGCAGATTTTGAGCTCACCGAATAGTTCGGCGTGGTCTGTGACCGCGGCAAAATCCAAAGGCCTCTCCAGCGTTAGCTCCCTCATCGGGTTGCCCGAAGCATCATAGGGTTGGATGCCCAGCGTACCCCCACGTGCGAAACGATAGGCGTCAACCGGCCGCCCCCGCGTGCCCTGCGTCGCCGCGTCAAGGGACAACGCGGTGTGAACGTGGAGATCGCCGAACCAGGCTAGGCGCAGGGGATCATTCAACTCGCAGGGCTCGCGCGCGGCCAGCGCAACAGGGGGCAGCACTATCAAGGCAAGTACGATGGAACCTAACGCCAAGCGAATCACGGGTAGCAGCATAGCTGCCACCCGATTAAGTGGGAACCCCCACGGGAAACTCCGACGGCACAAAGCAACCAGGCCCCGCACTGTGACCAGGAAACCTGGATTAAAAAAGCACTGCCAGCTAAGGGCTATCCGCTCTGTGGGCGGAACGATTCGAGCGAAATCGTCATATTCAGATCTTCAGACGCCTGCTCAAGACTGAACAGTTGCTCGACATCAACACCCAGGGCGTCACTGAGCAGCAGCGCTTCGCGAACCGAGGGTTGAGCCCTGCGGTTCTTCAGGCGATTGATACGCGGCCGCGATAAGCCGGTGCGGCTCGCCAGCTCACCGTCGGTCCAACCGCGATCGTACAGCATCTTGGAAATCAGATTTGTTACTGTTGTACCTGGCATATTCTCACTCCTCTCCCCTTCCTCATCCCCGTCGACCCTGGGCCCCACCCCTGGTCGACCTACGACCTGTAACACCAGAAACCCTCAACCTCAGAGCTCGCCAGTACCGCCGGGCCGTTCAACTAGAGCCGGCCCCCGCCACACCCATGACCAGCAGCGGCTCGTCAAAAAGATGGCTAACCGTTCAGAGCGCAACCACCCGTTCGACAGCTGCCGGCCCTTACTGATCTCGCCAAGCCTGTTCTCGAGTGATGAGTTCATTGCCATCTTTTACCCTTCCCGCGCTATCAGGAAGCTCTTACAAGCAAGCTACCCAATCGGACCCATGTCGGTCAAGGCACTACCGACCACCCGGGCAGGATTTCGCAAGACGACTGTGATGTTATTTTCCCGGTGGACGCCCAACAGCGCTTCAACACGGTAAAAAACTGGATTTCCGGCGCCGTACGCGTCGCGGTTCTTACCGGTGCGGGCATTTCAACTGACTCCGGTATTCCCGATTTTCGAGGTCCGCAAGGCTTATGGACCCGAGACCCCGAGGCCGAAAAGATGGCCACCATCGCCAACTACATGTCCGATCACGAGGTCAGGAAAAAAGCCTGGCAGTGGAAGCTTGAGCAGATGGGAACAGAACGAAAACCCAACGCTGGGCACGACGCATTGGTTGAGCTCGAGCGGAGCGGCAAACTGCTCGCCCTGGTGACTCAGAACGTAGATGGCTTTCACCAGCAGGCGGGCAATTCGGCACACAAGGTCATCGAGATCCACGGAACCATGCGCGAGGCGATCTGCATGGCCTGCGGCGACAAGACCGACATAGAGACCACCCTCGACCGGGTGCGCGCGGGCGAGCTCGACCCTGCCTGTTCATTATGCGAGGGCATACTCAAATCGGCCACGATCAGCTTCGGCCAGGGACTGGTCGAGGAAGACCTGGCACGAGCCCAGCGCGCAGCCCTGGACTGTGATCTACTGCTCGCGATCGGCAGTACGCTGACGGTCTATCCCATAGCCGGAATGGTCCCCACGGCAAGGGAAGCAGGTGCCCTCGTGGTAATAATCAACGGCGAAGCTACGGGCATGGACGAAATCGCACACGCCGTACTTTGCGGTTCGATCAGCGATCTACTACCTCGGCTTCTGTCGGTCCGGGGATGACCAGACTCAGCTCCACGACAGGCACCCCGTCGGAACCGCCTGGCCAGAACCTCGCTCAGGGAGTACCGAGGTCTACAACCGTCGCCGGCAGACACAACAAGGAGGGTTTCTTGAGAGTGAGCTGCCCCTGCCCCAGGGCGTTGTTGACCAGCATGTCCGTGTGTACGAACTTGGCCTGCTTCGGTGTCGTCTTCGCGTCCTTGGTCTTATAGCAGACCAGGTTGCGGTCGGCGTGGAACACGGTCAGCCCGTCCACCCCTGTGGCCGCGGTGCAGGCAAGCGTCGGTTTTTTCAGAACCAACTCCCTGGTCTCCAACCCATCGACCGTAGAAAACTCGGCGCCTGCGAATTTGAGCGTTCCGGGGCTGACCCTGGCCTTGTAACACTTGTACTCGTCTATCTCGTGCGCGGGAGGCTGCGCTGGCGGCGTCAGCAGATCCTGGCTGCCTGGGACGCAGAGCGAAGCGGCCTTCTTCAAATCCAGCGACAGATTACCGAAAACGTCGGTTGTCAACACGCGACGGCCGGCAAACCCGGGCTGTCCGCTGGCATCGCGAGCCTTGTAGCAGGCAAGCCCCACGCCGGCGACTTCTACCGTTGATCCATCAACAGCCACGGGGCTGCCGAAACCACCCGGCCTTTTCAGTATCATGATCTTGGTCTCCAGCAGGTCAGTGACCACAATAGAACTCTGCGTAAACACTGTCCCCTTTGCCTTGCTGGCCTTGTAGACCTTGAAATAGTCCAAATCACAGCTCCAGTTGCCAACACACTGCGAGGCCGAGCAGTTGTCCGGCGTCGAACAGGCAATGCCGTCGTCGCAGGCAGCCGTGTTGGGCGTGTTCACACATCCGGTGTTACTGACGCAGGAGTCGTCTGTGCACAGGTTCCCGTCCTCGCAGTCTACCGCAGCTCCCGACAAGCAGAGCCCCGCCCCGTCGCAGGTATCGCCAAACGTACACAAGTCGCCGTCTTCACAAGCCGCGGCCGCTGGGTCCAGGATACACGAAGAAAGGCAGCAATCGCCGTTGAGATTGTTACCGTCGTCACAGGTCTCGCCGAACCCCACCACTCCGTCGCCGCAGCCGACCAGCGGCCAACCGACATCGGCCAGCAGTCTCGACGAAAGAAATACGTCGTGGTTAGGGCCGGTGTAAGAGGGCTCCATCATCTCTTCGGGAAAAACACTGTTGCTGAAATGCGACACAGATGATCCGGGTTTCCTTGGACTGGGCGCGTACATCTCTACGTGACCGCTCGCGTGCACGCCCGCGCTCAGCGCGCCCGACGAGGCCACCACCGCCCCGCCTACCCAATGCAGGTCCCCGGTGTTAGTGCTCGCGGTAACGCGTCCGGCATTGGTCATGTCGGGATAAACGAGGCCCGTGTCGTGGTCTTCCAGGTTAACCATGTAGGCGTCGTCCTCCAAGGAAAACTTGCTGCCGGTGGACAGCGTCACCAGCGAAAGAAAACCCAGGCCGTGGCCGATTTCGTGCGCCGCCACCGACACCAGGTCAATGTCGGTTGGCCCCGCGGCTCCGTCGAAACCGTAGTACCAGGCCTTGGACGAAAGACATCCGGGCTGTCCCAGCTGGCCATTGAACTGCATGGTGAGGTCGTTGGTCCCGGGCGAAAGATCCGAGCCCGACAAGGCGTTGGCGGTAGCCTGCACGTAGAAGGTATCGGCCCGCGGAGCACCGGTAAAATTCTTGTGAGCCGTCGTGGGCCCTGCAGAACCCAGTATGCCCGAGGTCTCAGAGCAACTCAGAGGGGCAAAACTCGCGCCGAATCGAACGTCAACAGGGCTGTCAAGAACCGCCCCCCACAGTGATGCAGCATACTCGAAAACGAGAGTAGCCTGCTCGCCGACCGTGGTGCCCGTGTTGCCTCCGACCGGGACGGTTACCGTCGGATCGTTGAGACCGGTACCGGCCGAGTCAAGATTGACCAGGGTAAAGGTAGCCGCCGAAGCAACATTGACCAGCGCCGGGCCGGCCAGCAATCCAGAGGTCAACAGGCAGCAACCGAACCCTCGCAACAGCGTCCTCCTCGCGGTTTTCGCCCCAGAACCAACCCGCGGTAGTGATGCGGAAGAAATCACTCGGCTAAGGGGACCACAGCCGCCAGTATACTGTCAAGGGTGATTTCTCGCCCCAGCATACCAACGCACAAGCCAGGAGGAGACCGCGGGAGAAGCGACAGGAAGAGCGGGTGGGTGCGGGGGAGGGATTTGAACCCTCGACCTGCGGGTTATGAGCCCGCCGAGCTACCAGACTGCTCCACCCCGCGAACCTTGACTAGGGCCGGGTGGAGGAGAAGTCAATCAGTCAAGGTCGGCGGCGGCTCGCAAAGCCATGATTTCTTTGTGCTCAAGTCGGCGTACCGAGTCTACGACCTGCCGTCCGAGCTTGAGTGGGCCCAGTACAACGCGCTTGAGTTTGTCCACCCTCAAGCCCACCTCTTCCATCATCCTGCGAACCACGTGCTTGCGTCCCTCGGCCACGGTTACTTCGAGCCAGACCTTGGTTTCGCCACGCCCCACTCGCCTTATACGCTCGACCCTCGCCCTGCCGTCACCCAGCGACACTCCGTTGAGCAACCTGTCGAGCTGCCTCTGCCTCGGCGGCGGGTTCACTTTCACACGGTAGACTTTTTCGATCTCGTAGGATGGGTGCATGAGACGGACCGCGAGTTCGCCGTCGTTGGTCAGTAGCAGCAAGCCGCTGCTGTTAAGGTCGAGCCGCCCCACGGGAACCACCGGGCTGCCCAGGGTCTGCACCACGTCTCCGATGCAGAAGCGCCCGCGCGTGTCTTTCATCGTCGACACGCAGCCGGTGGGCTTGTGATAAGCGTAGTACTCGAGCCGGTGAGGCCCCCCGATCAGCCGACCGTTGACCTTGACGTGATCCTTTCCCGGCAGAACCGTGCTGCCCGGTTCGGTGACAACCTTGCCGTTGACAGTGACATCACCCAAGTGCATCAGTCTCTCGGCTTCACGGCGCGAGGCGATACCCGCCCGCGCTATGTAGACGTGCAGCCGCAGCCGGCCGTCAGAGCCTCCCTTCTCAGCAGGGTCAGTCTTTTTCGGGGGCTTCTTTGTTTTCGTCATCGCTCTCGGTCGCCTGTTCGGTTGAGGCAGTGCCAGCAGGAGGCGCGTCGTCCGCTATCGTGTCGTCGGCTATCGTGTCGTCGGTTATCGAGTCACCCGGCTCCAACGGCAGTACCGCCGCCTCGTCGGCCGCCCCTTGTTCAAACTCCGCCTTATCGGCCAGCATCAGCATTTCGTCACCGAGTTCGGCCAAGCGTGGCATGGCTGCCAGGTCCTTCAATCCGAATAACTCGAGAAAGTCTTTTGTAGTTTCGTAGACCAGGGGTCGTCCCGGAGCATCGAGGCGACCCGCTATGCGGATCAGCCGTTTCTCGACGAGGTTCTCGAGTACGCCCCCGCTGTCTACCCCGCGCACTCCCTCTATGCCCTGCCTGGTAGTTGGTTGCTTGTATGCCACCACGGTGAGTGTCTCGACCGCAGCTCGACTCAAGCGATAAGGACGCTCCTTGAACAGGCGCCGTACCGGCTCCGCGTGCTCGGCCGCAGTACGGTACTGCCAACCTCCAGCCACCTCGACCAGCCGTACCCCCCTCGCCTCACACTCAGCCTGCAACTCTTGTAGCGCCGCGGTGACCTCCTGCCTGCTGGCACCGCGCACGGCCTTGGCCAACCGGCCAGCGTTGATGGCTTCACCAGAGGCAAATACCAGCGCCTCGACCAGTGGCTTGAGACGGTCTACCGGCCAACTCCCTTGACTGGACTGCGAGTCGTCCCCAACCCCAGCGTCATCTCCCTTCAGCGACACGTCCTCTAAGGCAGTCGTCTCTTCGACCGGCACTTCTTCTGCAGACACGTCAGCCGGACTGCTTTTTCCAGGGTTCAGTTCTTCGATCGTGCTTTCTTCAGCCATCAAGCTGTTGCTCCTTTTCAACTTCCGCGTCCTCGTCTTCTTTTTCTTGGGCCTGGGGTCCATAGGTATCCAGCAACGCGTACAGGCGGTCGTCGTAGTCGTGCCCCATCGAGCTCACGCGGATCTCCGGTGACCCTTCGTCCTGCATCGCCTGAATGATGCCCATCTTCATCAACTCCAGGAGACCTATAAACGTAGCGATAACAAGCCCGCGGGTGGGACTGTCGCCGAACAGCTCGTCGAAAGTAAGACTCTCGACGACGTCCAGCCGACTGAGCATTTCCCGCACCGCGTCTGCGACGTCGTACTCCTCGGACTCCACGAGGTGGGGTATGCGCGCAGCAGCGCGCGCGAGCACGCGCCTGAGGGCCTCGAGCAGGTCAGGCAATTCGACCTGGGCAAACCCAGGGTCCTCGGCCTCGTTCCGCGGCGGTGGTGAAGCCGCACGGCGAAAAACATCCCGATCAATCAACGCCCGGTCTCGCAGGGTATCGGCGGCTTCGCGGTAGCGCTGATACTCGGCCAGCTGCCCTACGAGATCCTGCACCGGGTCTTCTTCTTCTTCCTCTTCCTCGTCGTCACGGGGCAGCAACAACCGCGACTTGATGTGCATCAAGGTGGCGGCCATCAGGAGATACTCACCCGCTATATCGAGGTCCAGCTCCTCGAACATCTCGAGATAGGCCAGGTACTGGTCGGTGATATCACTGAGCGGAAGATGGTAGATATCTACCTCGTTGGTTTTCACGAGGTGGAGCAAGAGGTCCAGGGGGCCCTCGAAGGCATCCATGTTCACCCTGTAGGACGCTACGTTCATGCCAGGCCCATCACCGCCCGTACCCTGGTCATGGTGATCTCTGCTTTCTCCCTGGCGCGTTCAGTGCCGGCGGCGAGCACCTCGTCGACCAGCCCACTGCTGGCCGCGAGTTTTTCACGACGCTCGCGTATCGGGCGCAATTGTTCGAGCACGTGGCCGATCATTACCTTCTTGCAGTCCAGGCAGCCGATCGAAGCGCTGCGACAGCCCTCTGAAACCTCCTTGCGCTCCTCGTCGCTGGAATAGATTTCGTGCAGCTCGTAGACCGGGCAGTCCTCGGGCACGCCGGGGTCGGTCCTGCGCTGCCTGCGCGTGTCGGTTTTCATGCGCGACAGCCTGGCAGTAACTTCCTCTTCACTGTCAGCCAGGCCCACCGAATTGCCGTAGCTCTTGCTCATTTTACGGCCGTCGGTGCCCGGTACGCGGGCGGCTTTTACGACCAGCCCCTTCGGCTCGGGGAAAACCTCGCCGTAGTAGCGATTGAAGCGGCGCGCCACCTCGCGCGTGAGCTCAACGTGCGACAGTTGGTCTTCGCCCACCGGAACACGATCGCCACCGTAGACCAGGATGTCGGCCGCCTGCAGCAAGGGGTAGCCCAGAAAACCGTAAGTAGACAGGTCGCGGTTTTCGAGCTGCTGCTGCTGTTCCTTGTAAGTGGGCACCCTCTCCAGCCAGGGCACCGGAATAATCATGGCAAACAGCAGGTGCAGCTCAGCGTGTTGCTTGACACTCGACTGGGTGAAGATCGTAGACTTGTCGGGGTCAACCCCGGCCGCGAGCCAGTCAAGAACCATGGCCTGTGTACTGGCCTTGATACCCGAAGTATCTTTGTACTCGGTCGTGAGCGCGTGCCAGTCAGCAACGAAGAAAAAACTCTCGAAGCCCTGCTGCAGTTCCAGCCAGTTGTGGATCGCCCCGTTGAGATGACCCAGGTGCAGGCTCCCCGTGGGCCGCATACCCGATACCACGACATGTTTTGTCTTTGTATTCGCAGCCACCGCCCCTACCCCAGCCTTACCAGGAAACTCAGCAACTCGATGATACCAAATACCATCGGTCCAAGAATTATACTCAGAGCACCTGTGGCTAGCAGGCCGAACACGACCAGGAAGCCGAAGGGCTCCAGCCTTGCCAGGAGAGCAGCCGGACCAGCCGGCAGCAGGCCGACGGCCACCCGGCCACCATCCAACGGTGGGATCGGGAGAAGATTGAACACACCGAGCACGACGTTTATCAGCATGCTGCGCTGGGCCATGATCGCCAACGGCCTGGCCATGGCAAAAGATTGGTCGTCGAGCGCGAGCCCGTAGTCGGCGCGTCCCACGAGGACACCCAGCAGCACCGCGCTGAGGGCGGCGAGGACAAAGTTCATTGCCGGCCCGGCGGCGGCAACGTAGACCATGTCGCGGGCAGGGTTACGCAGGCGCTGCCAGGAAATCGGCACCGGCTTGGCATAGCCAAACAAAAACGGCGACCCAATCGCGAACAGCATGGCCGGCATCAGCACCGTACCCACCGGATCAATATGGGCAAGGGGGTTCAGCGTCAGCCTGCCCATGCGGGAGGCTGTATCGTCCCCGTACTTAAGCGCTACCCGACCATGGGCGTACTCGTGGCACACCACTGAAAAAAGGACCGGAAGCACCCACAGGGCGGCGTCTGCAACATCAAAGTTCATCCGCTGAAGAAGGGGCCATAATGGCCCAACGGGGGGCGGTTACAAGCCACGCTCGTGGCGTTTACCCGACCTGGGGTGATGTTTTTCATGAACCTCTCTCAATCGACGGCTGGCCACATGGGTGTATAACTGCGTGGTAGAGAGGTCGGCGTGGCCCAACATCATCTGCACAGACCTCAGGTCAGCGCCGCCCTCGAGCAGGTGGGTCGCGAAGCTGTGGCGCAACAAGTGGGGCCGCACCGCCGCCACGCCGGCGCGCAAGGCCACGGCCTTGAGACGTTTCCACAAAGCCTGTCGGGTGACCGAACCACTCTTGCGTCCGGGAAAAACGTAGCGCGAGTCGCCGGCCACGGTGAGATAGCGTTGCAGTGCCCGTACTGCTTCCGATCCCATGGGCACCGACCGTTGTTTGGCTCCCTTGCCAATCACGGTCACTACGCCCCGCGAAAGATCGACGCCCGCCTTCTGCAGCCCGGCCAGTTCCGAAACCCGCAGACCACAGCCATAGGCGAGCTCGAGCATAACCCGGTCGCGCAGCGACGAGGGATCGTCGCCCGCCGTCTCAGCCAGCAAACGGTTTACGTCCGCCACGCTCAAGGGCCGGGGCAGGATCGACGTTTTCTTCGCCGGCGAAAGATCACGGATGGGGTTACGCTCGAGCCAGCCCTCGGCCGACAGGTAAGCAAACAAACCGCGCAAAGCCGACAGGGCCCGGTTGCGGGACGACGCGGCGCAGCCCCGTCTCGACATGTGCTCGAGGTGGGCCACCGCGTCTTCGCGGCTGATGCCGGCCGCGTCACTAGTGGCTCCCTCGCGCAGGCCTGACAGAAAAGCCCTTAGGTCGCGCGAATAGGCGTCCACCGTGTTTATCGCCAGCCCCTTCTCGGCAGCCAGGTGATCGACGTACATATCCACCGCCGTGCCCAGCGCGATCGGGCCCGATCGCCGAACGGTCTCCCGGGCTTGCACAGGGGACGGAGGTCGGGTTCTCACGACGCTCTACTCTCTTTGCCCGGCCGCCCCTGCCACTGGTCAACAGCCCCTCCCTGGGCGGCCACCAATACCGCCGAGCGTAGAGACTCCAGGCGGCCCTCGTCTCGGATTTTTCGGCCGTCGATATCGGTCACGTAAAAAACATCACGGGCCTGCAAAGCGTAGTTGGACACGCGTGCCAGGTGGACGGTCAGACCCAGCTCCTGGAAAGTCCTCGCCAGACGGTATAGCAGGCCGAACCGGTCAGCGGCATACACGTCGATGACCGTGTGGTCTCTTGAAACATCGTTGTCCAGTTCAACCCGCTCAATTGCGCGCCCACCCCCCGAGCTAGACAGGCCGGGCCGCTTCAACCCGGCGGCAACGAGCTCGCCCACATCGGCCTGCTGCTTGAGCACCGAATCAAGGTCGGCGCGAACTCGTTTCCAGGTGGCCGGGTCCATAGGAGTGGGTAACAATCGTTCTTCTACTTCGTAGGCAGGGTCGGCTTCGGGTTCTTCGTGGTCCAGTTGAAAGGCGTCGAGTGCTATTCCTTCCGCTGACGTTGCTATGCGCGCGCCGACCACGCTCAGGCCCGCGGCAGAAAGCACACCGGTAATGCTCGCAAACAACCCCGGGCGGTCGGGGGTACAAACTGTGAACTCTGTGAGCTCTCGTTCCGGAAAGTGAACCACCCCGGACCGAAAAGACGCCCCGCCCTTCTGTTCGTACATCAGCCAGTGATCGTAGATCGTCTCTTCGGGGGTAGAGATCAGGTAGGACTGGGGCATGGTCGAGAGAAAATGTTCAATACTTTCGCGCTCGGGGCCGGGTACCGCCCGTGCAGCCACCCGTTGGCAGCTACGTTCAACGCGCGCTTCGGCGTCGTTCTCAGACGCCAACCCCTTGTCCATCACGTCCACCGCGCGCATGTACAGTTCGGCGAGCAGGCTGTCTTTCCAGCTCGTCCAGACCTTGGGCCCCACGGCCTTCATGTCGGCAAATGTCACCAGGTAGAGGTCGCGCAGGAGTTTTCTCGAACCCACCTGGGCCACGAACTCGGCCACGAGGTCAGGGTCTCCCACGTCTCGGTGCTGGGCGAGGTCTGACATCAACAAGTGATTTCTCACGAGGAACTGCAGCGTGGCTGACTGATCCTGGTTGAGACCCAGGCGCTCGGCAATGCCCACCACCATCCTCGCTCCGCGTTCGTCGTGGTCCGAACCGTAGCCCTTGCCGGCGTCGTGGAACATCATCGCGAGGTAAAGAATGGACGGGTCATCGCAAGACCTCATCACACCGGTCAACAAGGGACTGAGTTCTTCGTACTCCCCGTCGCGCAGCAGTTCGAGTTCGCGGACACCCATCAAGGAATGCTCGTCTACCGTGTAGACGTGGTAGTAGTCCCGTTGCACCATGCAGAAGAGCCGGCCGAATTCGGGCAGAAGTTTTCCCAGCACTCCCACCGAGTTCATCTCGGCCAGCGTGTCATAGACCCGTCCTTCCCAGTGCAACACGTCGAGAAACGCGTCAAAAGAACCAGCCGGCGGACCGGAGTCGCTAACCAGCCGCTCAAGCCTGCGCCTGACGGCCATCCTACCGGACGAAGACAGCCTAACACCCTTGCGCTGAGCAATGTGAAATACTCGCACGAGGTTGAGGGGGTCAGCGTCGAGTATTGATTCCTCAAGGAGCAGGCGATCACCCGACAACGTCACCCCACGCTCGACTCGCCTGCGCACGAGGCGCTCCACCAGCCCCGGCTTTTCGTCCACGGCCGTCGTGCGGTCAATGATGTCGTCGGTGGTACGCGCTATCAGCGCCGCGTGCCCGTAGTAGTCTCGCATGAAGAGGTCGGCGGGCTTGTTGTTGTCGTCGCCCTCGTAGCCAAAGCGTTCGGCCACCTGCTCCTGCAGCTCAAAGCCCATCTTGTCCTGCTTGTGTCCCGACAGGAAGTGCAGGCTGTGGCGCACCCGGAGCAGAAAATCGCGGCCGGCAAGAAGGCCTTCAAGTTCATCTGCCGATAGTATCCCCCGCTCTTCCATGTCCTCAAAGGACAACACGCCCCTCAGCGTACGGGTGATCCACAGCAGGGTGTGAAGATCGCGGCAGTTCCCGCGGCCCTCCTTGATATCGGGTTCGAGCATGAACACCGACCCGCCCGTGCGTGCGTGGCGGGCCTCGCTCTCCCTTCGCTTGGCCTCGATGAAGGGGCCAACGTCGCGCTGGGTGAGAACGTCCTGCACCACCTCGGTAAACTGGGCGCCGAGCTCGGTGCTGCCACTCACAAAGCGGCCGTCCAGCAAGGCGGTGCGTATCGTCAGGTCACCCGCGGCCAGGCGCACGCATTCACCGCAGTTTCGCACCGCGTGCCCGACCTGCAGGCCGGCGTCCCACATGGAATACAGCAGGGTCTCGGTGACGGTCTCAACGTAGGCGTCTACACCGCTGCCGTACAGGATCAACAGGTCGACGTCCGAGCCCGGACACATTTCGCTGCGCCCGTAACCGCCCTGCGCAATAACCGCACAACTGCGGGTACCACGACCGTAACGACGAGCGTAACGCGCTGTGGCGGCTTCAAAAAGAAAGCGCGCGAGGTTGTCGATGGCAGTGGCGTAGCGTGTCGCGGTGTCTACACCGGACGCACCGGCCCAGTGGTCAACTTCGAGCTCCTCTCGCACCGCGTGGACATAGTTCTTGGCTATATCCGAGAGCTTTTCCTTCACCGCCAATGGCGAAGGCAGAAGCGTGGTGCGTCCCGGAGAAGCGGATGTCTCGTTTAAATTATCCGGCACGATTTATGGTCGAATGCTAGCGCAGACTGGCAACCCTTTCATCAGACAGGTACTCGCGCAGGCCATCGTAGATGCCCTCCGCCAACATCTGCCGGTACACCGCAGCACCCAGGCGGGGTCCCTCGGTCTTGTGGGAAAGGAACCCCACCTCGATCAGTGCACAGGGCATGAAGACACCGTCGAGAACAAGAAACGGCCCCTTCTTCACGCCCAGGGAGTGAATTGTACCGTAGTGGCGGCCGAGATTGCGCAACACGCTCGACTGCAAGGCGCCAGCGAGAACCACCGACTCAGCTTCCTTTCCGGTCTGAACGAGATCGGACAGGATGTACTTGAGGTCTGTATCCGCCCCCGAAACATCGTCTTTTATCAGCTGCCCCACGCCGTTCTCTGCCTTGGCGAGCCTCAGGATCGCCCGGTTGTTGGAGTTGTCGAGCGTATAAGTCTCCACCCCGTGCAGGCCCGTAGTGGTGCTGGAATTCGCGTGTATAGAAACAAAGAGGTCGGCCTTGCGGCCGTTGGCAAAATCCTTTCGCCCCTCCAGTGACACAAAACGGTCGCTGGTTCTGGTTAGTGTCACCTCGGCCAGGTCGTTACGAACGAGCAGGTCCCTGACCCGGCGCGAGATGTCGAGGGTAACTTCCTTCTCCCGCATGCCGAAGCTTCCGAGAGCACCCGGATCGCGACCGCCGTGGCCGGGGTCCAGCACGATACGAACCTTGCGCTTATTCGCGACCAGCTTCGGCGTATTGCTGACCATCGGAACCGATTTCTTGACTACCGCCGGCTTCTCTACTGCGACCGGTTTCTTTACGGCCGCAGGTTTCTTTATCGCCAGCGGTTTCTGGGTCGCAGCTGCGACAGAACGTTGAACGGCTGGAACTGGAGATCCCGTACCGGGTTCTGTCTGCAGGTCGATGTAAACCCGAGCGGGCGAACCAGCGGCCGAGCGCAAGGAGCCCACCGTGACCTTGACAGGCATCTTCAGATCAATGACCACGCGAGCGGTGTCATTGGTGAACTGGGCGGCCCGTATCCGGCTCACCCGCGCATCGGCCGTTACGCGTGAAGTGTCTATGACGTTGCCGTTGGAGACCCCCTTGAGGTCAACGTACACCCTGAACGGCCAGCGTCCCTTGCTGTCCGGGCGCAGCGTGGCGTAAGTGAAATCGACCGAGGAACTGAGGTCTATGACCACCCGGGTAGAGTCTGCGGTCGAGGCCGAACGGACCCGCTCTACGCCCGCTGCCGCCGCCGTCGCAGCCCACGCCGCCACCAGCCCGCCCGCCAGGACCAACGCGAGTACACTGCCCTTACCCCTCATCAACACAGCCACCAGCACCCAAGCCGTCCATTATTCCCTGTTTCGGTACCCCCGGACAAGCCCCGCGAGTATTTTCAGTGCCTCCAGCGGACTTATCGTGTCGGTGTCGAGATCGGAAAGTTCGCGTAGTAACTCATCATTCTCGCCCGTTACGGCTGCCGCGGGGGGCTGGGTAAACAATCCCAGCTGCGCGTGCTGCAAGCCGGCCAGCGGCCCGTCGCCGGTTTCAAAACCGTCGAGAATTTCGCGGGCCCGGTCAGTGACTTCCACCGGCAACCCGGCCAGCCTCCCAACCTCGATGCCGTAACTACCACTCGCCGCCCCCGCGACGATGCGGTAAAGGAACACCACCTCGCCCTTGTGCCGACGCACGGCGACCGAGTAGTTGGCCACCGCGTCGTGTTCGCCCGCGAGGGCAGCCAGCTCGTGGTAGTGAGTAGCAAACAGTGTCTTGACGCCCTTCCTGACCATCGCCTCGGCCACCGCCCAGGCAATGGAGATGCCATCAAAGGTAGAAGTGCCGCGGCCGATCTCGTCGAGCACCACCAGGCTGCGGTCGGTCATGTTGTCGAGTATCGCAGCGGTTTCGGTCATCTCGACCATGAAGGTTGACCTACCTCCGCCGAGATCGTCGCTGGCCCCGATCCGCGTAAAAATCCTGTCGACCAGGGGCACCCGTGCCGAAGCGGCCGGCACATAACAGCCACAGTGGGCCATGAGAGTCAGCAGGGCCACCTGTCGCAGGTAGGTCGACTTACCCGCCATGTTGGGACCGGTAATAACCATGAGAGCAGTATCGTCGCCGAGCCTGCAATCGTTGGCGACAAATGGTGTCGCACAGGAATTCTCAACCACGGGGTGACGGCCTTCCTGGATGCGCAGCTCTCTGCCCAGGTGCAGCTCCGGCCTGCAGTAAGATTTGCGATGAGCGACCTCCGCGAATCCGGCGAGCGCGTCGATAACGGCTACGCTACGGGCGCAGGCCGACAGGCCAACCAGCGCGTCGTCGAGTTTGTTTATCAGCTCTTCGAAAAGGTGAGCTTCGAGCCGCTGCCCGCGCTCCTCTGCCCCGAGGACCTCGGCCTCCCGCTCTTTCAACTCCGGGGTGACATAGCGCTCAGCGTTGGCGAGGGTCTGCTTGCGTTCGTAGTTGCCAGGCACCCTGCCCTGGTTGGCGCGGCTTACCTCCAGGTAGTACCCGAACACCCTGTTGTAGCCTACTTTCAGCCCGTTGATACCGGTGCTTTCACGTTCACTTTTCTCAAACGCAGCGATCCAGCCCTTGCCGTCCCGGCTCACCGCGCGCAGCCGGTCTACCTCGTCATTGTAACCGTCACGTATGAACCCGCCCGCGTTGGCAGCTGCGGCAACTTCGTCGGACAGCGCACGCCGCAGCAGAGCCACCGTGCCCGAATGCGAGTCCATCCCAGGCAGAACATCCGCGAGGGCGTCGGGTAGCTGGCGGTCGCCGAGCAGGTTGGCGACCTTGGCCACTACCTCGAGCGAAGCCGCCACGCGAAGCAGGTCACGGGGGCCAGCGGTGCGCGAGCCAAGCCGACCACACAGGCGCTCGAGATCTCCCAGTCCCTTGAGGGTTTCGCGCAGAAGGTCACGCAACGCGTAATCCTCGACAAACAATTCGACGCCGTCGAGGCGATTCCCTATATCCGCCAGGTTTCCCAGCGGTTGTTCCAACCACCTCGCGGTCAACCTCCTGCCCATAGCGGTGACAGAACAGTCGATCACCTCCAGCAGTGTGCCGGCGCGTCCCCCGCCTTCACGTGACCGAGTGAGTTCGAGATTACGACGGGTCGCCACGTCGAGAGCCACGCCGGCCGTAGGATCGCTATACCTCGCGGGCCGAAGGTGCCCGGTGTGGCCCGCCTGACTGCGGTCGGCGTAAGCCAGCAGCATCGCCGTAGCCGCCGCCGATTCCTCCGGAAGCTCGTCAGTGCCGCTGGCAACACCGGGGGCTGCCCCGACTTCGGTTATCATGCAGCCCTCTATACCAAGGCCGGAAGTGTCCATGACACTGTCGTCTTCTACCAGGATCTCGCTGGGTCCGACGGCAAACAGGGCATCCCTGAGAGGCTCGAGCCCTGAGCCCCTGGTCGTCTCGAGTTCACCGGTCGAGAAATCCATCCAGGCAAGCCCCCACGCCGATGTTTTGCCGTACACCGCCGCCAGGAAATTAGAGCTGTCGGCGCCGAGGCTATCCTCGTCCAGGTTGGTACCCGGGCTTATGACCCTGCGCACCTCTCGTTTTACCGGGCCGGGGCTTGCGCCAGGCAGCTCGACCTGTTCGCACACGGCGACCTTTACTCCCGCCTCCAGCAGCCGAGCGATGTAGGGCCGCGCCGAGTGATAGGGGATACCGCACAAGGGGATCGGGTTGGGGTCGTTACGATTGCGCGTGGTCAGGGTGATATCGAGAATAGACGCGGCACGCTCGGCGTCATCGAAAAACATCTCGTAGAAATCGCCCAGCCGAAAGAACAGGATCGCATCTTCGTGCCCCGCCTTGATTTCAAGGTACTGGCGCATGACGGGAGTCAGTTTCACGTCGTTAGGAAGAGCGGCGGGTGGCACTCAGAGAATCTTGCGACGGCAGCGCACGTAGTCAACCAACCGGAATTTGGCCAGCTCGTCGGGGGCCATGTAAAACGCCCTACCCCGGTTGGCAGCCGTCATTTTCTCTACAAAAGCGCGTAGTGCCGGGCTGTCAGTAAGCCTCTTCGTCATCGTCTGGGTCAAGGTCAGCGCTGTGACGAAGATGCGAACCCTGGCCGCCAGCACGAGACGAAACCCGATCCAGCTCCCTCTCAAGCGAACGCACCCTGACCCGAGCGCGGGTGTTTTCGAGCAGTGCGCCCAGCCCCCCGACCAACACCCCGATGAGTATCGAACCCAGGATGACGGCAAAAAGCGGCATGCCCACCGCAGCCCCATCCGGGCGAGGCAAAAACGGCAGGGCAGGCAAATAGACCACCTGTACCACTTCTGAGTTTGAGGTCGCTATCATCACCGCCGCGAGGAAAAGCACACTGTAAAAAACTGTCCTGAGTATTTTCAAGGGACTCTATTCCTTTAATCAAGCACCGGTAGCGAACAACGGCAGCAAGCGTTCGTAGGCCTCGTCTATATGCTCGGGCAGCACCCGGCAATCGGCGAGCATGGGCATGAAATTGGTGTCGCCTTCCCAGCGCGGCACTACGTGCCAGTGCATGTGGTCATCTATCCCTGCGCCGGCCGAACGGCCGAGATTGAGCCCCACGTTGAAGCCCTGGGGAGAGTAAGCCTTGTAAAGAACTGCGACAGTCTTCTGCAACACCGCGCTGAGGGACGCCGCGGCATCGACCGGAAGTCCCACGAAGTCCGCTGTGTGCTCGCGCGGCGCAACCATGAGGTGAGCGTTCGCGTAGGGGTAGCGGTTCATTATGACGCTCGCGTGCTCGTCGCTGTACAGTACGAGACTTTCCCTGCGCTCACCGTCGCCCTTAAGCCGTGGCTTGTCACAGAATATGCAACCGTCCCCGCGCTCGTCCTTCTCGACGTACGCCAGGCGCCAAGGAGCCCAGAGTACTCTCACGCGCGACCTGTCAGACGGCGGGAAAGCCGGACCCGGAGTCGAGTTCGGTTCCCAGTGACTCAGCCGCCTGCCTCTCACCGCCCACACGGCCGTCAACGAAACCGTTGCCTATGCGCAGTTTGAGTTCTTTGCCCACCTTAAAAAACGGCACTTTCTTGGCCGACACCGCGACGATGTCGCCGGTCTTCGGGTTCCGCCCTTCGCGGGCGTCGCGATGACGAACCACAAAACTACCGAAACCCCGGATCTCTATGCGATCCCCGTTACATAAGGCTTCGGTCATACTCTCAAAAATTGAATTCACGATTATTTCGGCGTCCCGCCTGGAATAGACAGGGTACCTGCGTGCGATCTCTTCGATCAGGTCTCGTTTAGTCATCTACCGTGCACTCCCAGTTCACAGGTTCGTCAGCCTGCTGACGTTCCAGTTTTAATCTTTGTCATCACCCGCGTCGATTTCTTCCGTAGTAGTTTGTAGCTCCTCCCCACCGTTGTCGCCAGTACTATCGGGAACTTTTTCTTCGTCGCTTTCCGACGCGACGGCGGCTTCTTCGACCGCTGCCGTTTCCACTGTCACTTCTTCGGCCGCTGGCACTTCTTCGACCGCTGCCGTTTCCACTGTCACTTCTTCGGCCGCTGGCACTTCTTCCACCGCGGCCGCTTCCTGTTCATCAAGCTCGGCACTGGCTTCGCCTGCCGGTGCGTCACGTTGGAGCTGCTCGCTCAACATCGCGCCGAGGTTGAAAGCCGCCCCCGTAGACCCCATATCGGCGCCCGCCGCAGACTGCTGCATCTTCCCGGCACCGTCCTGTACGGCCGACTTGAGGCTCAGCGAAATTTTCTTTTCCTTGCGATCGAGACCAAGCACCTGGGCAGAAACAACCTCCCCCACGTTAATAAACTCTCTCGGGTCTTCAACCCGTTCGGTCGAGAGCTCGGACACGTGCACCATTCCTTCCACGCCTTCCTCTATCTCGACGAAAGCACCGAAGTCGGTGACGTTGGTCACCTTGCCCTGCACCGTGCTCCCCACCGGGTAGCGGTGGTCCATGTTGTTCCACGGATCTTCGGACACCTGCTTCAGGCCGAGGGACAAGCGTTCGTTGGGCACATCGATCGACAGCACCATGACTTCCACCGCCGAGCCCTTGTCCACTACCTCCGACGGATGGCTGACCCGCTTGGTCCAGTGCATATCAGACACGTGTACGAGCCCATCGATGCCGTCGGCAACGTTCACAAAGAAACCGAAGTCGGTCACGCTGGTAACAGTACCGGACAATTGGGTCCCCACCGGGTGATCGATCGGCAGCTGCTCCCAGGGGTTGGAAGTAGCCTGCTTCATGCCCAGCGACACCCTGCGGTTGGATTGGTCGATGCCGAGAACTATGACGTCAACTTCATCGTTGACCGACACCACCTTCGACGGATGCGTCACCCTCGTGGTCCAGGACATTTCGGAAACGTGGACCAAGCCCTCGATGCCTTCTTCGACTTCCACGAAGGCACCGTAGTCGACAATGCTCACGACCTTGCCTCGCAGCCGGCTGCCGGGAAACAAGCGATCTGTGATCGTGTCCCAGGGATCTTCCAGCAACTGTTTCATCCCAAGCGAAACGCGACGCGCCTCGGCATCAAATTTGAGAACGACGACCTTTATTACGTCGCCCGGCTTTACCCGCTCCGAAGGCGAAGTGATACGGCCGTAAGACATGTCGGTGACGTGGAGCAGGCCGTCGAGCCCACCAACGTCAACAAACGCACCGTAGTCGGTCACGTTCTTTACGACGCCCTCGAGTACGACCCCCTCGTCGAGAACGGCGATGGTCTTGTCCATCTGGAGGTTCCGTTCTTTCTCGAGAAGCACCTTGCGCGAAACGACCACGTTGCCGCGCGCGCGATTGAACTTGAGTACGGCGTATTCCTGGGTCTCGCCCACGTAACGGTCCAGGCCACGCGGAGGACGAATCTCGACGTGCGAGCCTGGAAGAAAAGCGGTAACGCCAAGGTCTACCGACAGGCCACCCTTAACCTTGCCGATCACGGTACCCTCAATCGGGGTCTCGCTGTTGAAGGCTTCCTCTATGTTCTTCCAGATGACGGCTTCTTTTGCGCGTCGGAACGAAAGGACCAACCCTCCCCCGGCGCCGCCCGTTGAGACCACCAGCACTTCTATGCTGTCGCCCTCTGCTACGCTGGTTTCTCCCTGCGGCGACCTGAACTCGCCGACCGGGATCATGCCTTCGGACTTGTAGCCAACGTCTACAGTCACCGTCGCGGTATCGACTGAAACTATCGTTCCAGTGACGATCTCCCCGGTTTCGATGCCAACCGCGCCTACTGAAGCTTCGAACAGTTCGCTGAAGCTCTCCATTCCCTGCTGTTTACCGTTGTGGTCTCCGGCCTTCTCCTCGAGCATTAAACGACGAACCTCCCATGGCGTACCCGAACGGGTCACGCCGAAACAACCAGTTTCATAGCGCCCTTGGGCAACAGTATCAAGGCAAAAGGCCTTGGTATGGAGCTACTTGTCTAATTTTTTTCTAGAAATGACCTCGTTGACTACTGCCTCGATGACTTCCTGCAAGGAAAAACTGGTTGTATCGAGCACCAGTGAATCCTCGGCAGGACGCAGCGGAGCGACCTTTCGACTACGATCGCGATGATCCCTTTCGGCCATTTCGAGGCCAAGTTTTTCTAGTTTTGCCCTGCCGCTGAGGCCAAGCTCCCGCCCACGCCTGCGGGCCCGTTCGTCCTCGTCGGCGTCCAGGAACACCTTCAGGGCTGCCCTTGGAAAAACCACGGTGCCCATGTCCCGTCCTTCTACCACCAGGCCCTCGCCCTTTGCCGCGGCCCGCTGTAACTCGATAAGTGCCGATCTCACGGAAGGCAATGCCGAAGAGCGCGAAGCCGCGTCACTCACGCGGGCGCTGCGCAGCAACGAAGTAACATTCCTATCGTTGAGAAATGTCTGCTCACCATCGGCGGATTGTGAAATCCTGGCACCTGCCAGCAGGGGCTCGACCGCCCCTTCGTCCGAGGGGTCGGCGCCGGCCTCCACGAGCAGAAGGGCCACCGCCCTGTAGAGCGCGCCCGAATCGAGGCAGGCAAAACCCAGTTTTTCGGCGACAGCCTTGGCCGTTGTCGACTTGCCCGCCCCGGCCGGACCGTCGATGGCCACCACGAAACAATCGCTCATGACGACGAAACTCTTTCGAGCTCTTTGAAAAAACCGGGAAAAGATACGTCGGCCACCCGCGGATCGAGTACCGTGACGGCCTGCCCGGCGGCCAGCGCCGCCACCGCGGCCGACATCGCGATCCTGTGGTCACCGGCTGGATCGATTTCCACGCCACCACGCATAGTGCCGCCGTAGATATCCATGCCGTCATCGTACTCGGCTACCTTGATGCCCAGGGCCGACAACATTACACATACCGCGCGCACGCGATCACCTTCTTTGAGCCTGAGTTCGGCTGCGCCCCTTATGCGGGTCACACCGTCGGCGTGGGCAGCAGCCACCGCCAACACGGGTAGCTCGTCTATCGTAAACGGCACTTCTTCTTCGGCCAGGTCGACGCCCACGAGGCCTGAAGAACGCACAGTCAACGTCCCGTAGCACTCGCCCGCGGATTGCCCCTCCACCACCGCTTCGATATCAGCGCCCATGCTCCGTAGCACGCGAAGAAAACCCGTGCGCGTGGGGTTCAGGCAAACGCCCTGCAAGCGCAGTACGGAGCCCGGCACGAGAACAGCCGCCACTACAAAAAAGGCTGCCGAAGATATGTCCCCGCACACCCGCAGATCGAGGGAAGTGGGCACTCGAGGACCGCTGAGCGAGACAGAGTGCTCTCCGCCTGGAGGAACAACGAAAGGATCGGCGACCAGCCCCTGCCCACCCGAGCTGCCGAAATTCCGCCCAAGGTCGAGCCCCATCGCAGCGAGCATGATCTCGCTGTGATCGCGTGAAAGCGAGGGCTCGGTTACGATGCTCTCGCCGGTGGCCTGCATCGCTGCAAGTAGTAACGCCGTCTTGACCTGTGCGCTGGCCACCGGAAGTCGACACGCGGCTGGCGCCAGCTGCGTACCGCGTATGACCAGGGGCAGGCAACCGTCTGCAGCCGTCAACGACGCACCAAACCCGGCGAGCGGGTCTACGACCCGTCGCATGGGGCGTCGGCTTAGCGAAGCGTCGCCCGTGAGTACAGTCTCGAAGTCCTGCCCCGCCAGCAGCCCGGCCAACAAGCGGCTGGTGGTGCCGGAGTTGCCACAGTCGATCGGTCCAGGGGCTTCGCGGAAGGCCATGGCTCTTCCACGCAGCCTGGCAATGCCGTCCCCTTCGCGCTTGACCTCCACGCCGAAGGCGCTCACGGCTCGCAGGGTCGAGGCGAGGTCCTCGGAACCGGGAATACCCTCGACCCGTGATTCGCCCTCGGCCGCAGCGTTGAAAAGTATGGCGCGGTGGGCGATGGACTTATCGCCGGGAGGGATTACCGTCCCGGCGAGCGGCCTGGCGGCTGGGCGCACCACGAGCCCGGCCGACACTTCAGCTCTCTCCTATATTCCGGCGCACCGACCGGGCCCGGGCGACCACCGCCTCGAGCCCTCCGCCGTCGCTTTTTTCGATCGCCGAGTGCAGCTCAGCCCACGAGGCAGAAAACCTGTCCATCGCTTCGAGTACGGATTCCCTGTTAAAATCGAGGACGCCCTGCCACACCGACGGGTCGCTGTCGGCAAGCCGGGTGGTGTCGGCAAAACCGTTGCCCACCACCTCCAAGAAAAGCGTCCGTGGTTCGATTCCACTGACACCCGCGGCCAGGGCCCAGGCAACGAGTTGGGGCAGGTGACTCGACGAAGCCACCAGGCGGTCGTGCAGCACCGCATCCATCTCCACGACCCTCGCTCCCGTGGCCTCCCACATGGAACGGACCAGGCCCAGTGTTTCCGGCGTGGTCGAAGCGGTGGGCGTCAGCACCACGGTTTTTTCTCTGAAGAGATCACAGTCGGCAGACTCTGCGCCCGTCTTTTCGCTTCCGGCCATGGGGTGACCACCCACGAACAGGGTTGCCAGCTCGCTATTGTTGGCCCTCTCCACTACCGGCACCTTCACGCTACCGACATCGGTCACGACACAACCGGCGGGCATGGCCGCGGCCACGTCGTCCATCAAGCGCAGCACCGAATCCACCGGCGCAGCGAGAACGACCAGGTCTGCCCCGACGAGCGACGCCTCGAGATCGGTAGAAACCTCGTCCACGAGTTTCTTGTCGAGCGCACGCGACAGGTTGTCGCGACTGCGACCTACGCCGCAGACCCGCTCTACTATTCCAGAGCGCTTGAGGGCACCGGCCAGAGATCCGCCGACCAGCCCCGTGCCTACAACAACACAGCGTTTTGCTATTGCTTTCACCCTTCTGCTTCCTGGCCGCCGAGCAGGTCCTCGAGAACCTGTGCGAAACGCGCGTTCTCAGCGTCGGTGCCCACCGTGACCCTTATCATGTGCGGGTAACCATAGCCTCCCATGGGACGCACGATCACCCCGCCCTTGAGAAGGGCGTCGGTAACGGCGTCGCCGTCACCCACCGCTACCAGCACAAAATTGGCATGGCTCGGCACGAACGACAGCCCCAGCCTGTCGAACAAGGCGGAGAAAAAGCGCCGCCCCTCATCTACCAGCTCGCGCGAGCGGCGCAGGTGCTCGTCGTCGTCCAGCGCCGCCAGCGCCGCTTCCTGGGCAGGCAGGTTGACGTTGAAGGGCTGCCGCAAACGCTCCAGGGCATCGACCAGCGAGGCCTCGCCCACCCCGTAGCCGATCCTGAAGCCCGCGAGCCCGTAAGCCTTGGAGAAGGTGCGCATTGCCAGCAAGCCCGGATGCCGGCCCAGGTCTGCGACCGTGTCGGGAAAATCGGGCAGGTCCACGAACTCGCGGTAGGCCTCGTCCACGGCGATGACAACATTGCCGGGTATGGCCGCCAGGAACTTATTCCAGGCGTCACGTCCAAAAACGGTACCAGTGGGGTTGTTGGGATTGGCAAGAAAAACCACTCCCGTAGATGGACCCACGGCGGCAGCCAGGGCCTCGAGGTCGTGCTCAAAGTTACGCGACGGCACGGCTACCGGCCGGGCACCCTCCGCGCGGGCCACGAGCTCGTAGATCATGAAGGCGTTTTCGCTGAACACCACCTCGCGGCCACCGTCGGCGAACACGCGCACAGCAAGCTCGATGATCTCGTTAGAACCGTTGCCAAACACGAGCTGGTCTTCGGCCACGCCCAAGCGCTCGGCCAGCGCTCGCCGCAACAACACAACCCCACCCTCGGGATAACGGTGCACCCGTTCGAGCGCCGCGGCGGCAGCCTTGAGCGCAGCCGGCGACGCGCCCAGCGCGTTTTCATTAGACGCAAGCTTGATCGTGCCGCTCAGCCCCAGCTCGCGCTCCACTTCTTCAATCGGGCGACCGGGCTGGTAAGGACTCAGCGTGGCAATTCTGTCAGGTACGGGGGGCTTCACTACACCGGCCCGGGGGCTTCTCAGGAGGCCGCCGGGTACGAGCCCAGCAGTCTCGTGCTCAGGGCAATTTCCTCGATCTCGGCCAGGGCCGCGGCTACAGCCTCGTCGGCCACGTGACCCGACACGTCGATGAAGAAACTGTACTCCCATGGACGCGAAGGCAGCGGTCTTGATTCAAGCATCGAAAGATTTACGCCGTGCTTGGCAAAGGGCTTGAGCAGGCGCTCGAGCACGCCCACCTCGTCCTTGACCAGTACCACCAGCGAGGTGCGGCAGTTTCCCGAAACTTCGGGACCCGGCGAATCGCCAACCACCAGGAAGCGCGTCACGTTCGAGGGATCGTCCTGCACCGACGCGGCCACTGATTCGAGCGCGTAGGTGTCGGCCGCGAGGCGGCCAGCGATGGCAGCGGTGCCTTCTTCATCGGCGGCCAGGCGCGCGGCCGCGGCCGTGCTGGCCACCGTTTCACAGGGCACGGCCGGGTAATGCTCGGCCAGGTAGCGGCGACACTGCGCGAGCCCTTGCGGATGAGACACGATTTTTTTTATTTCATTACCCGTCGCCGCAGACACGAGAAGGTGGTGCTGGACCGGCAGAACGAGTTCGGCCAGGATGTTAAGGCGAGAGTCCGCCAGGCCATCAAGAGTGGGAGTCACTGCACCCTCGGTGGTATTTTCTACCGGCACCACGCCGAACTCCGCGCGACCGTTCTCGACCGACGCGAAGACCTCGCCAAGAGTCACCACTGCTTCGTAGCCTGCGGCGCTGCCGAACTGCCGGCGCGCAGCCTCGTGCGAAAAAGTTCCCTCCGGCCCCAGGTAAGCCACCGTGGCAGGTTTCTGCAAGTTGCGACACGCCGATATTATCTCGCGGAAAACGTTTTCGACGTCGTCCCCGGGCAGGGGCCCCGCGTTGGCCTGCCGCGCGGCGGCCAGCACGGTTTGCTCCCTCACGGCGTCAAGTACGACGGCACCGTCGCCCTTGGCCTTACCTATGTCGCTCGCCAGGCGCGCGCGCTCGGTCAACAGCTCAACGATGCGCAAGTCGACATCGCCGATTTTCTGTCTGAGACCATCCAGTTTTGATTGCCTGGCCAAGTTAGAGCTTCTCCCCACCCGCCGTGCTTAACGCGCATGTAGAATTCGATAGATAAACCGAAGCTATATAGCTTTGCAACAGGAAGCAGCGCCGACAACAGCAACCTGCCGGGACGTGCGAGCAGCCGACTTCAGCCTGTCTCAAAAAAACACCGTGCCCGGCGTGAAAACTCGTCGCCGCGTTCGGCGTCGATCCACTGCCCGGCCAGCTGGTTCCGCAACCAAGTCAGTTGCCGCTTTGCGTACTGGCGAGTCGCCCGGGCGAGTTTTTTTTCCAACTCCCCGGCTTCGAGCCTGCCCTCCAAGCAGGCCCAGGCCTGGCGGTAACCCAGCGAATCAAAAGCCCGGCAATCGGGCGTGTAACCTCGTTCGCGCAGGGCCACGATTTCGTCGAGGAGGCCGCCAGCCACCATCGCCCGGGCCCGGCTGTCAATCAGCGCGTAGAGCTGTTCGCGGGGACGGTCGAGCACCAGTACCAGCGAGCGCGACGGCAGGGCCGGGCCACCGCCCACTTGTTGCTGATCGCCATCCGCGGCCAGGCGCTCGAGGGCCCGCACCAGGCGAAGCGTATCGTTCGCATGAATCCGCTCCGCAGCCACGGGATCCTCGACCCGCAAGCGCTC
>CAUZFM010000036.1:0-26698 GCA_963579235.1 uncultured Binatia bacterium (SeqCode) | reverse complement strand
GCTGGACGGCGACCCGTTGGACGGCGACAGCGAGTTGGTCATACTGTAGAGCCGTGACCTTTCCGTTAAAGATCGCCGTTCGTGACCTGCTCCTGCTGCTGGCGACGCTGGGCGCGTGGACCATAGAGCCTACCACCCGCCACACCTCGGCCGACCCGGCGGGCACAGCCATGCAGATCGCTGCGGGCGTGATGGCCGGGCTGTGCGCTTTGGTAGCCCACGAGTGGGGGCACTACCTGGGCGCGCGTGCGGCGGGCGCAGTGGTCTACCCGGCGCGCCGCGTAACGGCGCTGTTCATGTTTGGCTTTGACCGAGAGCGCAACGGCCGGTGCGAGTTCATGGCGATGAGCTGTGGCGGGTTCGTCGCCAGCGCGGCCATGATCGCGCTGTTTGTCACCCGCCTGCCGCTCGACGCGCTGTCGGGACAGGTCGCGATGGCGTTCGCGGCGGTCGGCGTGCTGCTCACCGCCACGCTCGAGTTGCCTGTGGCCTGGCGGGTTGCCCACGGCGCAGAGCTGCCCCGCGGCACGGTCTACGTCGAAGGCCGATAGCCGAACGGGAAGACGTACCTTCCGGCACCCCTTGTCGCCGTGGCGGCGGCCGTGTAGGCTCCGGCGTCCGGGGCCCTTGGCCCTACCCGAGGAGAGATTTCACGATGCCCATTATTCCTACTGACGAGCAGCTCGGCGAACTACTCGCTGACACCCGCGACACGCCCGTGGTCATGATCAACCTGCTCAGGTTCAAGGCCGATGCCGAGGGCGACAAGGCCATTGACGGGGAGTCGGGCGAGGCTGCGTACATGCGCTACGCCGAGTCCATGCGCCGCCTGGTCGAATCGGGCGGCGGACGTTTTCTGTGGATGGGGAAGGTTGACCAGGTGGTGATAGGCGACACCGGCGAACGTTTTGACGCGGCGGGCCTGGTGGAGTACCCATCGCGCAGCGGCTTCGTGGAGATGGTTATGAAAGCCGAGCAGAGTGGTATCTCCGGCGACAGGGCGGCGGGGCTCGACAGCCAGTGGTTGTTTGCCTCGACCACCGAATTTTTTCTGGCCGACGATCGGGCCAACGACCAAGCCGCCGACTGAAGCTTCGCCTCAATCCAAGCCAATGAGACACGACCGCAGGCCATACCTGGTTAAGAAGCTGCTCTTCACGCTGGCCGAAGCGCGGGCCAAGCACTTCCTGCACCCCCAGTTCGACGAGTTGGGTGAGGGCTGCTGGTTCGTCAACCCGCGCTGCTTCGATATCAACGGCAGCGATATACGGCTGGGCAAGTACGTGCACCTGATGGGCACACCCGACCAGGTGGTGCACATGACTGCGTGGACCGACGGCGCGCGCAGCGGTTCGATCAGCATAGGCGACTACACTGTGGTGCTGCCGGGCGTGCGCATAGGCTCGGCCAGCAACGTGACCATAGGCCGCAACTGCCTGCTGGCGAGCAAGAGCTACATAACCGACGCCGACTGGCACGATCTCTACGATCGCAATAGCGCGCCCGGCGCGAGCGAGCGCGTGCTGCTCGAAGACAACGTGTGGCTGGGCGACAGTTCCATCGTTTGCAAGGGCGTCACCATAGGCGAGAACAGCATCGTTGGTGCTGGCGCGGTGGTTACGCACGACGTGCCGGCCAACTCGGTGGCGGCCGGCAACCCGGCGCGGGTCGTGAAGGAGCTCGACCCCGAGCGTAGCTTTGGACGTCGCGAGGACCTGTTCAACGGTGAAGTGCCATACAACGACCTGCTCGACTACTACGAGCGCGACCTTCTCGGTCCCAACACTGTGCGCCAGTGGCTCATGTCCAAGCTCGCTCCCAGTCGCCGGCACTGAGCGAGCTGGAATGTGGGTGCCGTGGCGTGGCGGCCATCCCGCCGCGCACGTGAAAGCTCAGCGCGTTGTGCGGGCCTGCTCGATCACGTAGGCATGGATGGCGCGCACGTCGGTCTCGCTGAGTACGTCGGCAAAGGTCGGCATGCCGCCGGCCAGACGCGCGCCGCGCAACACCACGTCGCCGAACATTTCGTGCACCGAGGCGTCCATTCGCCTGAGGTCGGGCACCACGCCAGTGCTGAATCCCAGCGGTCCGTGGCAGAAACTGCAGCGCTCCATGTACAGCCGCGATCCCAGGGCGAGATCGGTCTGGTCGTAGTCCATGGCCGGTGGCTCGGGTATCGATATGTCGAGCCTGGCGGGAATGGCCACCTGTCCGGGCCCGTCCAACCGGAACACCAGCAGGCGACCGTCGTTGCCGTACTCGGGCACGATTGAACTGCGCGCGTCGCCGCTGGGCACACCCACGCCACCCCAGCCGGCCATCACCGCCACGTACTGCACGCCGTCAACGGCGTAGCTAACCGGCGGCGCGATGATGCCGGTCATCACTGGCACCTCCCACAGCTTGTGGCCGGCCTGGGCGTCGTAGGCGGCAAAGCGTCCGTCGCCAGTGCCCTGGAACACCAGCCCGCCGGCCGTGGCCAGCACCCCTCCGTTCCAGAAATTCGGCAGCTCAACACTCCAACGTTCGCGACCGGCCACGGGGTCCCAGGCTTTGAGGTAGCCGCTTGATACCGGCGTAAATCCCTCCTCGTGGAGTATTTCGGCGTAGCGGCCGAGGTCCATGCCCAGGTTCCAGGCACCGGGGCTGTGGCGGTATTCATCTTCGTTGAGATACAGCCCCGGGTTCTCGATGGCCGGTATGTACACCAGGCCGGTGTCGGGGCTGAAGGCCATCGGTTGCCAGTTGTGGCCGCCGGTGGGTGCGGGCTTCACCAGTTTCCAGTCGTCGGTGAAACCAAACTCGGGGTCTTCCACCGGTCGGCCGGTGACCATGTCCACGTGCGTGGCCCAGGTGGTCTCCACGTAGGCGTCGGCGCGCAGCAGTTCACCGGTGGCGCGGTCGAGCACGTAGAAAAAACCATTCTTGGGAGCTTGCATGATGACCTTGCGCTCGCGGCCGTCCAGCTCGAGCTCGGCCAGCAGCAGGTGCTGGGTGGCGGTGTAATCCCAGGTGTCGCCGGGGGTGGTCTGGTAGTGCCAGGCCAGGCGGCCGGTGTCGGGATCGAGCGCGAGTATGGACGACAGGTAGAGGTTGTCGCCGCCGCCGGGGCTGCGCTTGGCGCGGTTCCAGGGCGAGCCGTTACCCGTGCCCACGTAGAGCAGGTCGAGTTCGGGGTCCCAGGCCATCGAGTCCCAGGCCGTGCCGCCGCCGCCCGTCTCCCACCACTTGCCCGCCACGTCCCAGGTCCCGGCTGCCGTTTCGAGTTCGGGGTGTTCATAGGGCAGCGAAGGATCGCCCGGCACTGTGTAAAAGCGCCAGTCGAGTTTGCCTGTGCGCGCGCTGTAGGCGCTTATATATCCACGCACGCCGAACTCGGCGCCGCCGTTGCCAATGATAACGCGTCCCTTAACGACGCGCGGCGCGCCGGTGATGGTGTAGGGGCGCGAGCGGTCGATGGTGTTGACCTCCCAGTCCACCTCGCCGGTCACCGCGTCGAGCGCGACCAGGCGGCCGTCGTAGGTGCCCAGGTATACACGACCCTTCCATACCGCCACGCCGCGGTTGACGACGTCGCAGCAGCCGCGCCGGCTCCACTGCCGTGGCACCTTGGGATCGTAGACCCACAGCTCGCGCCCGGTCGCCGCGTCGAGTGCGTACACGACGCTCCACGCGCCGGTTGTATACATCACGCCGTCTATAACGATGGGGCTGGCCTCCAGCCCGTGAGTGGTCATGGTGTCGTAGGACCAGGACAGGCCCAGGCGCTCTACGTTGTCACGGTTGACCTGCGCCAGCGGAGAGTAACGTTGCTCCGAGTTGCTGCGTCCGTGAGCCAGCCAGTTGTAGGGTTCGGAGTCGGCCGCGGCTATGCGCTGCGCGTTCATCGAGCGGGTCACGGCGGCAATGTGGCGAGCCGCCGCTCGCTCGGAGTCGGGCAGGGGGCCTCCGCTCCTGTCTGCCACTGTCGAACCCGCCGGCTGTAGAGCCCCGGGCAGCAGCGAGCAGGACGCGGTAAGGGTTGCCAGGGTAAAGATGGCCAGGCTGAAGGTGAGCAGGGCGATGTTGGCGCTACTGCTCGCGGGTGGGTTGTGCGTGGTCAATTTGCGATGTCTCCCCTCTGGTCTGTCGGCCTGTTGCTGGCAACCAGACGGCTGGCAACACGACGACGCGAAGCCACAATCTAGGTTCCCGCCAGCGGACAGGCAAGGCCAGGGAGGCCTGCCGGTCGGCGGGTCCCCGTTCGCTTTGCTCATCGGACCACAGTGCCTGTCGGCTCCTGGCCCCTCTTGAACTGGCCGGGGCGCGGATATAGGCACATGGGCTGCGCAAGGCAACGGCGCGCAAGGAGAAAACAAAGATGCCCATAGATCGCGACAAGGCCATGGCCTACGAGTTCCCCGAGGGAACCGGCAGCTACTCGAACGACGAAGTTATTCTCTACCACCTTGGCGTGGGCGCCGGCGTGCCCGCCACCGACGCGGGCGAGCTTGAATACACCTACGAGAAGGATCTCAAGGTGCTGCCCAGCTTTGTGACCACCGTGTTCTTGTCGGGCGGCGGGTCGATGATGTCGGTACCGGGCCTGGAGTTTAACCCCATGATGCTGCTGCACGGCGAGCAGGACATCGAGATCCACCGGCCGCTGCCGCCCGAGGCAAAAATGAAGGGGCGCACGCGCATCGCCGATATTTTTGACAAGGGGAAGGCGGCGCTGACCATACTCGAGAACAGCGTTTCTACCGAGGACGGCGAGCCCCTGTTCACCACTCGCATGGGCTTGTTCATGCGGGGCGAGGGGGGCTTCGGTGGCGAGTCGGGTCCGCCGGCTGCCAACCAGGCGCCCGACCGCGAGCCCGACGCTGTGTTCGAATCCGAGACCCTGCCGCAGCAGGCTCTGCTCTACCGCTTGAACGGCGACAAGAACCCGCTGCACTGCGACCCCGAGTTTGCTGCCATGGGTGGCTTCGATGTTCCCATCATTCACGGCCTGTGCAGCTACGGGATTACCTGCAAGGCGGTGGTAGACGGCATGCTCGACGGAGATCCCACGCGCATGGCCCGTTACCAGGCGCGCTTCAAGGGCGTGGCCTGGCCGGGCGAGACCTACCAGGTTCGCTGCTGGAAAGAAGACGGGAAGATCCTGGTCGAGGCCTGGTCCAAGGAACGCAACGAGGCCATCATCACCAACGCAGCGGTTACCCTGAGGTAGCCGCGCTGGGGCGTACGCGGCCGGCCCCGGGCCGGACCGCGCGCGTGCCGGGTTTGACGGGTTGAAGATAGACGGTCCACTTTACTCCGACCTGGCCGACGTCGGGCAGGAGGCTGTAGGCAGGCAGGAGGCTGGTTTTGACGGCGTGTACTCGCTCGAGGGCAGTCGCGATCCGTTTTTTCCCCTGCTGCTGGCGTCGCAGGCTGCGCCTGCACTGGATATCAGCACGGGCATCGCGGTAGCCTTTCCGCGCAACCCCTACCACGTGGCCTGCCAGGCCTGGGACCTGCAGCGTTTTTCGGGAGGCAGGTTTTCGCTTGGCCTTGGCTCGCAGGTGCGGGCTCACATCGAGCGCCGCTTCGGCGTCGCCTTTGACCGACCGGCGGCCCGCATGCGCGAGTACATCATGGCGGTAAGGGCGTTCTTTGATTGCTGGCAGGACGGCGAAGCTCTCAAGTTTGAAGGCGAGTTCTTTCGCCATACGCTGATGACGCCCATGTTCAACCCGGGGCCGCTCGACTGCGGCCGCCCTCGCATCGTGCTGGGCGCGCTGGGTCCGGCTATGACCGCCGTGGCAGGACAGGTGGCCGATGGCCTGCTGGTTCATCCGTTCAATACGGTGCCCTTCCTGCGTGATGTGCAATTGCCAGCGGTGAACAAGTCACTGGCCAAGGCAGGTCGTCGCCGCGAGGATTTTGTTTTCAACGTGACCGCCATCTGCATCACCGGTGCCAACGAGGAACAAATGCGCGCTGCCTACGAGGGCGTGCGCAGCCTCCTGGCCTTCTACGGTTCCACGCCCGCTTACCGTCGCCCGATGGAGGCCGTGGGCTATGGCGAGTTGCAGCCCGAGCTCAACAAGCTCACCCGCGAAAACCGTTGGGACGAGCTGCCGCAGCTGGTAGACGATTCGCTGGTTGAGCACTTTGCCGTCATTGGAGAGCCGGGGCAGATCGGTGCCCGGCTGGCCGAGAGATACGCGGGTTTAGCCGATCGCCTGGGCATATACGCGCCCTATGCGGCCGAACCCGGCCTGTGGCGGGAGGTTACGGATGGCACCCGGCGTGCGTTCACAGAACATGACGGTAATACTGCTTGATATAAATTACCGTTACTGTTACCGTACATTGGACTGGGCGGGGCCCGACGCGGCCGATGAACCCGCGCCCTTTAAATCTGCACCCTGTAAAACGTCACTTCGGAAAACAGAGAGGTAAGAGCAACGACATGCAAGCGCCGGTACTGGCCCCGCTATTGGCACCGCCCCTGCGGTCCACACTCAATCCCCGCTCCCCGGAGTTCATCGAGAACCGGGACGCGATGCTGCTTAAAATCGATGAGGTCAACTCGCTGCTCGACGAGGCCGAGGCCGGTGGCGGTGCCCATCACCACGAGCGCCTGGCCGCGCGCGGCAAGCTGCCGGTAAGAGAGCGCGTGGCGCTGGCGCTGGACCCCGACAGTCCGTTTCTGGAGATCAGCGGGCTGGCCGGTTACAACGCTGACTACACCATAGGCGGTGGCGTCCTCATGGGCATAGGCATCATAGCCGGCGTTGAGTGCATGATCTTCGCCAACGATCCCACCGTGCTCGGTGGGGCCATGACTCCCTACATGGGCAAGAAGTGGTCGCGGGCGCTTGAGATCGCCCGCGACAACAATATTCCCTACGTCAGTTTCGTGGAGTCGGCCGGTGCCGACCTGCGCATGGAGCCCGACGACGACAAGAACAAGAAGAAGAAACGGCGCCCTGCCAAGATTTTTCACTTCGCGGAGACCGGCCGGTTTTTCTACGAGATGACAGAGCTGTCCAAGCTGCGTATTCCGTCGGTGTGCGTGGTGTTCGGATCTTCCACGGCCGGCGGTGCTTACCAGCCGGGCATGTCCGATTACAACGTCGTCATCAAGAAGCAGTCGAAGATATTTCTCGCCGGCCCGCCGCTGGTGAAGATGGCCACCGGCGAAGACTCGGACGCTGAGTCGCTGGGTGGCGCCAAGATGCATGCCGAGATCTCGGGCCTGGGTGAGTACCTGGCCGAGGATGAACAGGACGCTGTGCGCATGTGCCGCGAGATTGTTTCGCACCTGAACTGGCGCAAACCCGGTCCCCCGCCGGCGCTTCGAGACGACCCGCCGCTGCTCGACCCCGAAGAACTGCTGGGCATCATAGACCCGGAGCTCAAGCGCCCGGCAGACATACGCGACGTCATAGGTCGCGTGGTAGACGGCTCGCGCTTCGAGGAGTTCAAACCGCGCTACGGCGAGACCATGGTCTGCGGTTTCGCGTCGATACACGGCTACCCGGTGGGCATTCTGGGAAACAACGGAGTGATCTACCCCGAGTCTTCTGAGAAGGCAGCCCACTTCATCCAGCTCTGCAACCAGATCGACGTGCCGTTGCTGTTCCTGCAGAACATTACCGGCTTTATCGTCGGCCGCGATTTTGAAGAGGCGGGCATCATCAAGAAGGGCTCCCAGCTCATCAACGCGGTTTCCAACTCCACTGTGCCTCACTTGACGGTAATAGTCGGCGCGTCCTACGGGGCTGGCACCTACGCCATGTCGGGACGCGCGTTCAACAACCGCTTTACTTTCATCTGGCCGAGCGCGCGAATCGCGGTGATGGGTGGAAAACAGATAGCCGGAGTGATGTCGATCGTGCGGCGGGGGCAGGCGGCGCGCAAGGGCGAAGAATTCGACGAGGCGCTGGACGAGCAGATCCGCGCCGCTGTCGAGGACATGCAGGAAAAGGGATCGCTTGCGCTCGAGGCCACCGGCGCCATAAGCGACGACGGGCTGATCGACCCGCGCGACACGCGCACCGTGCTGGGCATCTGCCTGTCGGTGGTACGCAACAAGCCCGTGGAAGGTACCGAGGGCTACGGGGTATTCAGGCTATGAGCTTTGCGACGTTGCTTGTTGCCAACCGCGGCGAGATCGCCCGGCGTATTATTCGCAGCGCCCAGCATATGGGCATTCGCTGCGTGGCCGTGTACGTGGACGCCGACGCGCTCGCGCCTTTCGTGGGCGAGGCCGACGAGGCGGTACGCCTCGACACGTCCTATCTCGACGGCGCGGCTGTGCTCGAGGCGGCCAGGGCCACCGGCGCGGAAGCCTTGCACCCGGGCTACGGGTTCCTGTCGGAGAACGCCGCCTTTGCAACCCAGGTGATGGCTGCGGGCCTGCTGTGGGTGGGGCCGTCGGTCGAGTGCATTGAGCAGATGGGCGACAAGATCGCCGCCCGCGCGCTTGCGATCAAGGCGGGCGTGCCAGTGCTCCCAGGTTCAGAAAGTATCGCTGACGCCGACGAGGTGGGCTACCCGTTGCTGGTCAAGGCAGCCGCCGGTGGTGGCGGCAAGGGCATGCGTATTGTCGAGTCGGCCGACGGACTCGAAGAAGGGGTGGCCTCGGCCAAGCGTGAGGCGGCCAGCGGCTTTGGTGACGACAGGGTTTTTATCGAGCGCTACGTGGCCCGCGCACGCCACATCGAGATACAGATACTGGGCGACGAGCACGGCAAGATTGTGCACCTCGGCGAGCGCGAGTGCTCGATACAACGTCGTCACCAGAAAATAATAGAGGAGTCGCCGTCGCCGCGCGTCGACGACAAGCTGCGACAGGCCATGACCGAGGCCGCCCTCGGCTTGGCCGGCGAGCTGGGCTATCACTCGGCGGGAACGGTGGAGTTCCTGCTCGACGACGATACCGGCGAGTTCTTTTTTCTCGAGGTCAACACCCGCTTGCAGGTGGAGCACCCGGTAACCGAACTGGTCACCGGCCTCGATCTCGTGCGCGAGCAGTTGCGCGTGGCCGCCGGCGAGCCGTTGGGCTACGGCCAGGAAGACATAAGCAGCAACGGCTGGGCGGTCGAGGCGCGCTTGTACGCCGAGAACCCGGCCAACGATTTTTTGCCCGAGATCGGCACGCTATCTGCCTTTGAGCCGGCCGCTAATCCCGAGCTGCGCTGGGACAGCGGTGTGGAGGAGGGCTCGGTCATCGGTACCGACTTCGACCCCATGCTGGGCAAGGTCATAGCCCACGCGCCCACGCGCGAGGAAGCCGCGGGCAAGCTGGCGCTGGGACTGGCGCGCACCCACCTGGGCGGCGTCGTGACCAACCGCGACTTTCTCGTGGCGGTGCTGCGCTCGGAGGAGTTTCTCGCGGGCGATACGACCACTGATTTTATCGACCGCGTGGCGCCGGCCCGCGCGCTTGAGCCGTCAGAGGCCGAACTCACGCACGCAGCGCGCGTGGCTGCCCTGTGGGTGCAGGGCGTCAACCGTTCCGAGGCAACAGTGCTGGCCACGGTGCCAAGCGGCTGGCAGAACGGCCGTATGCCCGACCAGCGGGTGACGCTTGATCACGGGGAGGGCCGTACAGCCGTGCGCTACCATTCCCGGCGCGATGGCAGTTTTTGTTTTGACGACGGCAGCGTCGCGCGCGTGCACCACTGGAGCGAGCAGGGCATGGACGTGGAGATTGCCGGCCGCCGCACGCGCACCCTCGTGACCCGCGCGGGTGCGCAGTTGGTCGTGCAGTGCGGCGACGGCGACGTCGTTTTCAGGGAGCAGCCGCGCTTCGTGCTGCCCGGTGCCGAGCAGGACGAGGGTGGTTTCGTGGCCCGCATGCCCGGCAAGGTGATAGAGCTGCGTGTAAAGGTCGGCGACACGGTGGCGGACGGCGACACGGTGCTCGTGCTCGAGGCCATGAAGATGGAGCACCCCATGCGTGCCAGCGAAGACGGAGTGGTCTTGGAGGTGAGGGTTGAAGAGGGCGAGCAGGTAGAGGCGGGTACGTTGTTGCTCGTGGTCGAGACGGTCGACGAACAGCAGGGAGAAAAATGATGGCCGATCCAATACGCATTGCTAACTGCTCAGGTTTTTTTGGCGACCGCCTCAGTGCTGCCCGCGAGATGGTCGAGGGTGGGCCCATAGACGTGCTCACGGGCGACTGGCTCGCCGAGCTCACCATGCTCATTCTCGCGCGCACGCGCATGAAGCACCCCGGCGGCGGTTACGCGCGCACCTTCGTGGCACAGATGGAGCAGGTGATGGGCAGCTGCCTCGACAAGGGCATCAAGGTTGTCACCAACGCTGGCGGCCTTGCCCCCGAGTCCTGCGCCGAGGCTGTATCCGAGGTTGCAAACAAGCTCGGGCTGGCACCGAAGATTGCCTATCTGCGCGGCGACGACCTGCTGCCACGCGTGGGCGAACTGGTCGAGGCCGGCAGCCTGCTCGAGCTCGAAAGCGAACGCCCGATCGAAGACGCGTCGGCTTTTCTCACGGCCAACGCCTATCTTGGCTGCTGGGGTATCGTGGACGCGCTCAACGCGGGTGCCGACATAGTAATAACTGGCCGCGTCACCGACGCGGCGGTGGTGTGCGGCCCTGCCGCCTGGCACCACGGCTGGAAACGCGACGACTTCAACGAGCTGGCGGGTGCCGTGGTGGCGGGTCACGTCATTGAGTGTGGCGCCCAGGCTACCGGTGGCAACTACTCGTTCTTTACCGAGATCGAGCAGATGCTCAACGTAGGTTTTCCCTGGGCCGAGATCGCCGAGGATGGCTCGTCGGTTATCGGCAAACACGACGGTACCGGTGGTGAGGTGTCGGTGGGCACTGTTACTTCGCAACTGCTCTACGAGATCGGTGGCCCGCGCTACCTTGGCCCCGACGTGACCACGCGCTTTGACACTATTGAGATCGAGCAGCAGGCACCCGACCGCGTGCTTCTGCACGGCACCCAGGGTGAGCCGCCGCCCTCGACGCTGAAGGTGTGCATCAACCGCGCGGGTGGTTTTCGCAACGACATGAACCTGTGCCTGACCGGCCTCAACATAGAGGCAAAGGCCAAACTGGTAGAAGAAGGTTTCTGGAACGCCTGCCCATACTCGCCGGAAGACTTTGCCTACGCCTCCACCAGCCTGCTGCGAACCGACAGCAACGACCCGGACGTCAACGAAGAGGCGGTGGCCACGCTGCGCATCAGCGTCAAGGATCCAGACGAAAAGAAAATCGGCCGTGCCTTTGCGAACTCGGGCATAGAGATCGCATTGGCCAGCATCCCCGGCTTCTTCGGCGTGGGCGGTCCCGGCGGCGGGCGTCCCTTTGGTGTCATGGAGGCGGCGCGCGTGGCGGCCGACATCGTGCCGGCCGAGCTGGTGTTGCCGGGTGGTGAGTCGCGCCAGGTATCGTCGGTGATACCAGGTGTCGAGGTCAACGTGACTCCGGCACCCGGACCGGAAGTCGCAGTGCCGGGGGGCTCAACCCGCCGCGCTCCGCTGGGTGAAGTCTACGGCGCACGGTCGGGCGACAAGGGCGGCAACGCCAACCTGGGCGTGTTTGCGCGCAGCGACGAGGCCTGGGCGTGGATCGATGGTTTCCTTACCACCGAGAAGTTTAAACAATTGCTGCCTGAGGCAGCCGAACTCAAGGTGGAGCGCTACCGACTGCCGGCGCTGCGTTCGCTCAACTTCGTGGTGCACGGCTTGCTGCAGGAGGGCGTGGCGGCTTCCACCCGGCAGGATCCGCAGGCCAAGGGGTTGGGCGAATGGCTGCGGGCGCGCGTGGTCGACCTGCCCGAGGAACTACTGGCTTGATCACCGTGGCCGTCGACAAGGCGGGGCGGTTACGATTTCCCGGCGTGCGGGTGCCGCCGCCGGTGTTGTCAAAGGAAGACGAGCGTGCGCTCAGTGCCCGCCAGCTCGATCTCCTCGAAGAACTCGAAGCTCAACTGCTCAGGGGCGGCGTGGCCGAGCTCACCATGGCCGGCCTGGCCGACCGCGTAAACTGTTCGCTCAGGACGCTCTACGGTATTGCGCCCAGCAAGGACGAGCTGCTACTTGCGGTGGTCGATCGCCGGCTGCGGCGCATAGGCAGGGCGGCGATCGAAAAACTTGACGCGAAGATGTCCCCCATCGACGCCTTGCGTGCTTACCTGCGCGCGGCTAACGAAGCCGTGCAATCCGAGGCCGTGACCATGTCGGCCGACTTTGCCAGCCTCGCGGGTGCCCAGCGACTCTTTGCCGACCACGAGGCCTACCTGTCGGCGGTGGCCCACAGCCTGCTCGATCGCGCGGTTGCCGAAGGGCAGATCGCCGCCGTCGACACGGCCGCGGTAGCCCATGTGCTGGGCAGCCTCGGCCGCGAGTTTGCCCAGGCCGAGGTGGCCGAAATAGCGCGCGAATCGCCCAAGCAAACGGCCGATGCCATTACCGAGATCGTGCTGCGGGGGCTGCTCGCCGGGCGCGGCGAAGCTTGAAGGCTTGATCCCCGGTACCTCGTGTCGCAGCTGGGGGGTGGCCCCCTGCCGGGGGGTGGGCAGCCCGGTTACTGTCGATTCCTGTGCAGCGCCTTTTTAGACAAATTGACGTGGAATCTGGAGTCAGCGACATTTAGACCCTTGACTGAAGTCAGCTAAGGCCTTAGAAATACTACTAATCTCGAGTCCCTGGGCATTCGGACTCTAGAGCAGGCAAGTGGCCGACGCAGTAATAGAGTATCTCGGACACGCGGGTCTTACGGTCGAGTACGGCGGCAAGAAGTTGCTCTGCGACCCTTGGATGTCACCGGCCGGAGCCTACAACGCGAGCTGGTTCCAGTACCCGGAGTATCCGCACAAGGATCTCGGCCACCTGCTCACACCAGACGCGGTCTACGTCTCGCACGAGCACCCCGACCACTACGATCCCTGGTTCCTGGCTCAACTGCCCAAGGACACGCCGATGATCACCGGGCGTTTTCACAAGCGGCTCATCGTGCGCAAGCTGCACGAGTTGGGGTTTGAAAACGTGCATGAGTTAGACGACTTCGAGTCCTGGGAGCTGGCGCCGGATTTCGTGGTCGAGGTCGAGGTGCCCAAGCAGAACTGCGCGCCGCACTGGTTTGACTCGTGCGCCTACATCACCGCGGGCGACGTGCGTATCCTCAATCTCAACGATGCCAACTCGGCGCTGGATTTTGACAAGATGCGCGCGCGCGGCATGGACGTGTTGCTGGGGCAGGCGTCACCGGCCATCTGGTACCCGCTCACTTATACCTGCTACGACGAAGAGCAGAAGCGGCCGCTGCGCGCCGCGCGCAGCGCGTCGGCCGTTGAATCGTTTGCCAAGGATGCCCAGGTACTCAATCCCCGCCTGGCCATTCCCTTTGCCGGTCCACCCTGTTTCTTTGACGAGGACCTGGCCGAGCATTTCATAGGCGAGCATTCCATGTTTCCCACCCATCCCACGGCCGCCGAGCACCTTGAGGCTGCCGGCATCCCGGCGGAGGTCATGAAGCCGGGCGACCGCCTGCGGTTGTCTACCGACGGTTACGAGATAGAGCGCGAGCCGGCTTACGCCGATTTTGACTACGAGCGTGACCGCCGCAGTTACTACGAGGCCCACAAGGCCGAAAAGCAGGCTCTCGTGCGCGAGGTGCTCGCCGCCATACCCGACGCCGAGCCGGGGCTGTACGATCGCTTTCGTCGCCACATGGTGCCGCTGCTGCGCCGCAACCCATTCTTCCTGGCTCGCATAAACATGCGCGTGCTGTTCAACGTGACCGGCCCGAACGGTGGCAGCTGGGTTGTCGACTTTCGCGACGACAACAAGGGCGAACTCGTTTGCCCGCACGAGGGCGAACGCTGCGAGTATCGTTTTGAATTCGAGGCGCGCAACGTCGACCAGGTCATGCGCGGCGAGTTGTCGTGGGAGGACCTGCTGTTGTCGCTGCGTTTCAAGGCCAGTCGCGATCCGGACCGCTACAACCAGCACCTGTTTACCTTTTTCAAGATGGCCAACCAGTCGGCCTTGCAGGCCATTGCTGCTGCCGAGTCCCGGCTCGAGGATACGCCCACGATCACCTTTGAGCTCGACCACGAGGGGTGTCGTTACGAGGTGCAACGCTTCTGTCCGCACGCCGGGTCCGATCTCTCCGAGGCCGAAATCGTGGACGGGCAGATAGTGTGCCCGGGGCACCGCTGGCACTTTGAGCTGGGCACGGGCGAGTGCGCGGAGTCTGACTACCGCATTCACTGCCGCCGTCTCGGCCTCGCCCCCGGCACTGCGGGCGACAAGGCCGCCTGAAGCCGCCGCGATGAGTGCGCGTGAAGAAGCGCTGCGGGTTCCGCTGGCAGGTAACGACGGGCTCGAACTCGAAGCGCTTTTCGCTCGCGGTGGTAACGCCGGGGAGGTGGCAGTTCCGGTGCCGGTGGCCGCGCCGCACCCTCTTTACGGCGGCGACATGTACAACCCGGTCGTTGCCGCGCTGTGCTCTGCCCTGCAGTCTAGTGGCGGCGGCACCTTGCGTTTCAACTGGCGGCGCAACGCTTCCGGCGACGCGGCGCAGGGAGTGGCCGACTGTCGAGCGGCACTCATTTGCGCTCGTGGTCTCGCTCGCGTTGGTGAGTCTTTGCCGCCGGTCGAAGAGCAACCGGTGTTGCTCGCCGGCTACTCCTTCGGCGCAGTGTCCATGCTGCAACTGGCGGCAAGCCTCAGCCTCGCCGGTAAGCTGCTGCTGGTGGCCCCGCCTCCGGCCCTGTTGGCCGGGCTGGACCTGGAGTGCGTGGCTGCCGGGCTGCACGTATTGGTGGGTGCCGAGGACGAGTACGCACCGGTGTCCGAGCTCGAGGCGCTGTTGGGTTCGCTGCCCGGCCCCGTGGGCGCGAATCTCAGCGTGCTCGACGGTGTTGACCATTTCTTCGCCACGGGCGGACTCGACCCAATAGCGGAGTTCGTGGGCAAGGCCCTGGGCTGACCGCCGGTATCGCCGACCCCGGGACTGTTTGAACAGCCGCGCGCGGCGGCTAGTCTGCGCGACCATGACGGTTGCCCACTTACAATACGTTCCCGATTACCTGCCCGAGACTAACCAGCGCCGTCTCGAGGAGCTCACCGTCGAGTCCGAGTCGGTGCCGGCACCCCTGGAGATAAACGAGTACCTCATCCGCCACTGGTGCGAGACGCTTGAGGACGGCAACCCGCTTTACCTCGATGAGGCCTACGCGCGGGAGCGCGGGCACGACGCGCGCGTGGCTCCGTTCGGCTCGATAATGACGGCGTTTACCATGCAGTTTCGCTGGCCGTGGCCGCCGTCCGAAGGCGAGCCCCAGCGGCACATTCACTACGAGGTAAAAGAACTGCTCGACCTGCCCATCGGCATCATAAGCAACATCGAGGTTGAAACCGGCGTGCGCGCGCGGGTGGGCGACCGCATAAGCGTGAGCCAGCGGCTGGTGTCGATCTCGCCGTGGAAGAAGACCCGCGTGGGCGAGGGGCACTTCTGGGTAATGGAGCGTTACTATCGCAACCAGGACCGCGAGCTGGTCATCACCGAAAAGATGGACGCCTTCGGTTACGGCAGGGGCGAGGTAGACTTGCCCGCCGATGGCGGCGGTGGCTGGAGCCCTGCCGTGGAGGACGTATTGCAGGGGGAGAAAACCGGCTACTCGGTGCCCGAGTACCGCACGCTGGCGTGGGCCGACGTGAGCGAGGGCCAGGAGCTGCCCGAGCTGCGCATGCCGATTACCTTCAGTCGCTGCGTGTACCTGGCCTCTGCCACACGCGATTTCTCGCCGCAGCACTCCAACTCGAAGTACGCGCAGGAGCGTTCGCGCACCCGCGACGTGTTCGTTAACACGCCGTTCAACCTGGGCATGGTCGACCGCTACCTCATCGACTGGGCCGGCCCGGAGGCCGAGATCAAAAAAATACGAGTGTCGATGCGCGGCAACGTCTGCGCAGGCGACGACATGATAATGACCGGGCGAGTCACGAAGCGCTACGAGCAGGAGGGCGAGCGCCTGGTCGATGTTGAGGTGATTATTGCCACCGAGGAAGGTCCGGTCACTCCCTGTTCGGCCACCGTGGCGCTTGCCTGATGGCCATGAAGCTGGGGCTCTACCTGCGCAACATGGGCGACGTTTCGGCGCCCGATACAGTGCGCGACTGTGCGCTGGGGGCCGAGGCGGCGGGCCTGGACGACCTGTGGCTTGCCGACCATATAGCCATCCCGCCCGACGACGCCGAGGGCTCCAACGGTCGTTATCTTGACCCCCTGGCCACGCTGGCGTGGCTGGCCGGGCTGACCGAGCGCATATACCTGGGCACCGGCGTGCTGGTGTTGCCGTACCGTCCGGCCCTGCCGACGGCCAAGTGGGTGGCGACCATACAGGAACTCTCGGGTGGCCGTATGCTGTTCGGCGTTGGAGCGGGCTGGATGGAAGCAGAGTTTCGTGCGGTGGGTGTGCCGCGGAATCGCCGGGGCGCGGTGACGGACGAGACTCTTTCTTTTATTACGAGCTGCTTTGACAACGACGAGGTCGAGTCTAACGGACAGCCGTTGCTGTTCAGGCCGCGCCCGGTTGCGCCGCCGCTGTTCGTGGGCGGCAACTCGCCGCAGGCCCTGGAGCGCGCGGTTCGTTTTGGAGGTGGCTGGATGCCCATGGGATCTGATCCCGCCAAACTGGCCGGCCAGGTAGAAACATTTCGTCGTGATTCGGCGGCGGCCGGCCACCCCGACCCCGAGATTGCCCTTATCACCGGGCTGGAGTTAGGCGACACCGCACAAGCGGTAGACCAGCTCGCAGGCTTTGCGGCAGTAGGGGTTACCCGCATCGTGCACGCCCAGCGTTATTCGGATGCAACCGTTTTCGTGGCAGCGGCCGAGGCGCTGGTTGACGCCGGCTCAAGGCTGGCAGGCTGACCATATGTCGGCCCGATGCCGCGGTTGTGCAGAAAAAATCGACCTATTTGACTGACATATGTCACTGACATATGTCAGTGGGCAGTCGGGCAGCGTTTTCCACCAAGCGGCACCACGCCTCGGGATCCGGGGCCTTGGTTGGGGATGACGCCGGCCGGCGGAGGTATATTTGATGCAGCTTTCCGAAGTCGACCTTAATAATCCCGATAATTTTCTGGCCGGACAGCCCCACGAGGCCTACGACCTGCTCAGACGCGAGGCACCGGTGTTCTGGCACGACGAGCCTGACGGGCCTGGTTTCTGGGTCCTCACCCGCCACGAAGACGTCCGCTACGTGTCGCGCACGCCGTCGATTTTCAGCAGCACGCCGCACTGCCTGATCTGGGAACCCGACCCGGAACTTATCGGCGTACTGTCCACCGTGATGATCAACATGGATCCGCCGCGTCACAACCAGTACCGCAACACGATCAACAAGGGTTTCGTACCCAAGCGCATAGACCAGATCTCGGGCTACGTGGCCAAGGTGGCCAAGGACATAGTCGACGAGGTAGCACCGAAGGGCGAGTGTGATTTCGTAGAGGAGGTAGCGGCACTTACACCCATGACCATGATCTGCGAACTGTTTGGTATCCCGGAGAGTGAACGCAGGTACGCCTACGATCTCGCGAACCGACTGATTTCATCTGACGATCCCGAGATGCAGGAAGCCGGTGGCGCCGACGAGGCGTTCGCGGAGATATTCGAGTACGCGGCAAAGCTGAGGGCTTACAAGCTCGAGCACCCGTCCGATGATCTTGCGACCCTGGTCGTTAACGCCGAGCTGGACGGCAAGCGCGTAGACGACATGGTGTTCGGTAGCTTCGTGATGATGATGGTCGTGGCGGGTAACGAAACCACGCGCACGGTGACCAGCAACGGAATGATAAGGCTGATCGAACACCCCGAGCAGCGGCAGCAACTCATCGATGACCCTTCGCTTATTCCTGCCGCGGTCGAGGAACTGCTGAGGTACGAGCCGGGCGTGCACCATTTCCGTCGCACGGTGATGGAGGATACCGAGGTGGCCGGTGTCAAGATGGAGGAGGGCCAGAAGCTGACGCTCTGGTACGGGTCGGCCAACCGCGACGACTCTGTGTTCAAAGACCCCCACAACTTCGACATCAACCGGTCCGATGCTACCGAGCATGTCACCTTCGGAATCGGCCAGCACTACTGCCTGGGAGCCTCGCTGGCTCGCGCGCAGCTGAGGGCTATTTTTACCGAGGTACTCACGCGCATGCCCGACATAGAAATGGTCGGGACACCCCGCCGCCTGCGTTCGAACTTCATCAACGGTGTCAAGGAAATGCGGGTTTCCTATACTCCTTCTTGATACAGGGGCGCCGTGACTTGCCAGCAGTAGCGGGCAAGGTCACCATGGGATGATGGATGGTTTTTATCGTTTCCAGCGGCTGATAGCCGAGCGGCATCGAAACCCGTTTTGTGTTGCTTTCAGCTTGGTCTTTCTCGCCGTGCTCGTAGCCTACGTATGGCGGAACTCTTTGCTGGGTATCGTCATGGCTATGGCGGCAACGGTAGCTGGACCGTTCCTGTTCGAGGTGCCGGAACAGGCCCCGCCGGTGTTGGAGAAGTTGGCTCGTGTCACCAACCGCTGGCTGGACGAGACCCGCCCTGCGGCGATGGTCTTACAGTTGCTGCTGGGAATGGTGATTTTTGTCGGGTGGTTTTATGCGCTGTGGCACAACCAGCTGGGTGCATCACTGGCCTGGGGCGCGGGGTTACTGGCCTTCAAGCTGGGCTTGCTCGCGTGCTACATGCGCGAGCCGGCCGACGTCACAGCTGATTAGTTTCCGGGCGTGTTGCCAGCGACGGGGATCGAAGATGGTGGCGGTACGCCATCAGCCAGCCGTTCGAAGTCGTCGACGTCGAACTGCATTATGTGCTCCAGCCACCAGCCCGGCGCACCGTCGAGCAGCGTGGGCAGGTTCCAGTAGTCGCGCCAGAGGCGAATCCGGCCTTCGGCGATGACCTGCACCGACACGAAGGGTAGCGATACCTGCTCGCCGCTCGACCAACTCCAGTGCTCGGTGTGTTCGGTGACCACCACGTCTCCCTGGGCCACTATGCGCTCGCATTCGTGCCGGTAGCCATCGATCGACTCCAGGCCGATACGCAGTCGGCCGGTGATGGCGCGCGCACCATCGGCACCGCGGTCGGGCGCGGGCACGTCTTCGTAGTGACTGGCGTCATCAAAAAACCCGGCCACCTTTTGCCAGTCACGCGAGTAAAGAGCCTGCCAGAAGGCGCCCGCCAGTTCTGCGTTGTCGGTCTCGGTAGTGTTCACAGTGTTTTTCCTTGGTTTGCGGGCCAGACCAGCCTGGCGCGGCCGTCGTTGCCGGTTTCAACAGCGGGTGCACGCGCCAGGCGGTGGCGTTGCCCATCGGTGGACCGCCCGCTGGACGCATCGAAGCGATAGCCGTGCCAGGGGCAGACGATCTCGGGGACGCTGCCACCGTTACCATCGCCAGCATTGATGATCTCGCACCCGTCGAGCGGGCCGAGCCGGTGGGGACACAGCACCGAGTGGGCCAGCAGGTGACCGTCGTGTTTCAGTACGCGAAAGCGTCCCGCGTCGGTGGCTATCACCATGGGCAATCGCCCGGCCAGCTGCTCGGCCGGGCCCAGGTCGATGGGCGCGGGGTTGATTTGCTCAGCAGTCGTGGCCACTCGGCTGTTTCTCGCGGTCGCGTTTAAGTTGCCACCACTGTCGAGACGGCGCTGCCGCTCGACCATCATGTATTCGTCTTCGTCGTAGAGCTGTTGGTACACCTCGAGATAAAACTCGCCCAGGGCCTTGCGGTCGGCCTCGGCCTCGATGCCCGGCACGAAGAAATCTACGACGACTTCTAATTCGTGCTCGCCGTGCACGAGCACACGGGTGAAGATACTGCTGTCCGCCCCGCTGCCTGCCACTGTGCTCGTGGTCCAGCCCAGTCGGTCATCGTGCAGCCGCAACTCGAATTGCTGCGAGCCGCCGGCTCCCGCGAGCTCGGTATCGGCACGCCAGTGCCACTCGTCCTCGTCAACGAGTTCAATAGAAGCGAAACTCGACGAGTGCAGCCAGGGCAGATGTTCCCAGTCGAGCGCGTTTTCGAGCATGCGTTCGAGCGACACCGGCATGCGGCGGCGGTAGGTAGCCACCGGTACTGGTATCGGCCCGCTCCCCGCGCCGTGCTGACCTGGTTCTCTTGGGTGCGACATGCTTCGTTATGTTGCACCGTGTCCGCCGTGCATGGAAGCCCGCGGGGGGCTATCCAGTGTTTCCAAGGGTGCGCGCTCCATGCTGCCACGATCCATCGTGCCGCGCTTTCTCATGCCGCGAGCAATCATATTGCCGGCGATACTTCTCCTGTCGGCCGCTTCAGCCCACCAGCGAGTCGCGCAGTGCACGCGAGCGTGGCTGGCGTGGCAGGTGCAGCTCCACCAGGCGGTCGAGCATGGCCGTGGCCGTGGCCACCAGTTCGGGGTCGGTGGTGACACTGCTGTCGGGCACCCCCCGGGAGGCGTGGCCGACGTAGTCGAGCAGGCGTGTTTCTATCACGCGACGACTGGGTTTGAACGACGGATCGTCAGGCCCCAGGCCCAGGCGTTCGGCTTCGTGCCGCGAACACACCACGCCGCTGCCGCGCGGGTCGAGCACCGCCCGCGAGGCTTCGACTATGCCCTCGGCGCAGATTCCACACACCGAAAAATCAGGCTTCCATCCGCCGTGGTCCAACAGCAGGAGCATGAAGTGATGCCCTACCCTGGCTGCCTCTTCGCCGCGGGCCACGGCAGCGACGGCTTGCTCGTAGAGGTCGAACAATTCGGGGCAGGGGTCGCGCTCGGGCGTCATCAGGTCGACGAGTTCGCTCAGGTAGCTCCCCCAGGCAAAGCCGGCGAGGTCGGCGGTGCCTACCACGTTGTAACTCTGTTCCACGCGCGCGTCGTGCAGGAACACCATCGAGGAGTGAGCGCGTCGCCCGAACCTGACCCGCAGGCGCTGGAAGGGCTCGAGCGCACCGCCGGCAAAGCGGCGCTTTGAACGGCGCGCACCCTTGGCCATGCCCGCCAGCTTGCCGTACTGGTCGCTGAGCATTATGACCACGCGATCTGATTCGCCGTAGGCTACCGTGCGCAGCACGAAAGCATCGGTAGTAATGTCTTCCACCGCCGACCTTTCTAGCACGGCTACGCGCCCGGTGCCGACCGCAAGCCTTGACAACAGCCCGGTGGGTGCCTAATTACCGAGAGATTTATGCCCGCCCGGGGCACTGCGACCAGCTGGAGCGATCAGCAACGAGATGAGTGCCAGGAAAAAAACGGAAAAACCGCAGGTGGTGGTCGAGGAAGGAGAAGAGTCGAAGGTGCAGGATTCAAAGGCAGAAGATAGCGCAGTTGAAGGCGGCGCCCTCGAAGAGACCACGGTAGTAGCGGCCCAGCCGGCCGAGCCTGCCGAAGAGCTCAGCGTGGAAGAGCAGCTTGAGCAGGCTCTCGAGGAGCTCGCCCGCCAACGCGATCTGCACCTGCGGGCGCTGGCTGAGCAGGAAAACATGGTCCGTCGACAGGAGCGTGAGCGCGGGGATCGAGCGCGCTACGCAGTTGAACCGCTGGCCCGCGACCTGCTCGAGGTGGTCGACCAGCTTGAGATGGCAGTCGAACACGCCGGTGCCGGCGCTGAAAACCTCGTGCAGGGGGTCAGCCTGGTGCTCAAGGGTCTTGGCTCAGTGCTCGAACGTCACGGGGTTGAGCGTATGGAGGCCGAGGGGGAAGCGTTTGATCCGTCCCAGCACGAAGCCATTTCGATAGTTGAGGCCACGGGCGACAACGAGAAAAATCCCCGGGCCGACAGCATCGAACGGGTTGTGACGGCCGGCTATCGCTTCAAGGACCGGCTGCTCAGGCCCGCCCGCGTGATTGTGGCCCGTGCCCCGGCAGCCGACAGAAGCAGCGAGCCTGAAAAGGGTAAAAAAGGCGACGAAAGCTGAAAAACCCCTCTCCGGTGACCTTGCGCCGCCGGGCTTGGTGATTACTTCATACTACGGAGCACGGTGGCCATCGCGGCTGCCAGCTGAAAAAACTACAAGGAAAAGCAGGGCTAATGGGAAAAATAATCGGAATAGACCTTGGAACCACCAACTCTTGCGTGGCTGTGCTGGAGGGCGGAAGCCCCAGCGTGATTGCCAACAGTGAGGGTGGTCGCACAACGCCATCAGTGGTGGCCGTAAACGACAACGGCGAGAGGCTGGTCGGGCAGATCGCCAGGCGCCAGGCCGTCACCAACCCCGACAACACCATCTACGCCATCAAGAGGCTCATCGGCCGTCGCTTCAAGGACAAGGAGGTCCAGTCATCGGCCAAGTTGCTTCCCTACGAGGTGGTAGGCCATGACAACGGCGACGCCTGGGTGAACCTGAGTGGCAATAAGACCAGCCCCGCCGAAGTCTCTTCGATGATACTGGCCAAGATGAAGAGCACCGCCGAAGACTACCTCGGCGAGACCATCACCGACGCGGTCATAACCGTGCCGGCTTACTTCAACGATTCGCAGCGCCAGGCCACCAAGGACGCCGGTGCTGTTGCTGGCCTCAACGTGCAGCGCATCATCAACGAGCCCACCGCCGCGGCGCTTGCCTACGGGCTGGACAAGGTTGACCAGGGTGACCGTAAGATCGCCGTGTTCGATCTCGGTGGCGGCACCTTCGACATCTCCATACTCGAACTGGGCGGCTCGGTGTTCGAGGTCAAGTCCACCAACGGTGACACCCTGCTGGGCGGTGAAGACTTTGACCAGGTCGTCATGGACTACCTCGTGAAGGAGTTCAAGAAGGACCAGGGCGTGGATCTCTCCCAGGACAAGATGGCGTTGCAGCGGCTCAAGGAAGCCGCTGAGAAGGCCAAGTGCGAGCTGTCGACCTCGGCCGAGACCGACATCAACCTTCCGTTCATCACTGCCGACCAGGCGGGCCCCAAGCACCTCAACCTCAAGCTCACCCGTTCCAAGCTTGAAGCGCTCTGCGCGAGCCTGCTCGACAGGCTCGACGTTCCCTGCCGCACTGCACTCAAGGACGCGGGCCTCTCGGCCGGCGAGATCGACGACGTGGTACTGGTCGGTGGCATGACGCGCATGCCGGCGGTGCAGGAGCACGTGCAGCGCATCTTCGGCAAGGAACCGCACAAGGGCGTCAACCCGGACGAGGTCGTAGCCCTCGGGGCAGCCATACAGGGCGGCGTGCTGGCCGGTGACGTCAAGGACGTGCTGCTGCTCGACGTCACCCCGCTGTCGCTCGGCATCGAGACGCTGGGTGGCGTGTTCACCAAGCTCATCGAGAAGAACACCACCATCCCAACCAACAAGGCCCAGGTGTTTTCCACCGCCGAGGACAACCAGCCCGCGGTTTCGATCAAGGTGTTCCAGGGCGAGCGTGAGATAGCCGAGCACAACAAGGTGCTGGGCCAGTTCGACCTCACCGGCATAGCAGCCGCGCCGCGCGGAATGCCGCAGGTGGAAGTCACCTTTGATCTCGATGCGGACGGTATCATGCACGTGTCGGCCAAGGACAAGGGCACCGGCAAGGAGCAGTCCATCCGCATTGTTTCTGACAGTGGCCTGACGCCCGAAGAGATTGATAGGATGGTCAAGGACGCCGAGGAGCACGCCGCCGAGGACGAGAGCCGACGGGCCCTGGTCGACGCGCGTAATGAACTCGACTCGATGATCTATCGCACTGCCAAGAGTCTCGAGGAGGACGGCGAAGGTCTCGAAGACGCTGACAAGGAATCCATCAAGGCGGCCATCGAAACGGCCAGGCCGGCGCTGGAAACCGAAGACGTGGACGTGATCAAGGCAGCGTCGCAGGAGCTGGAGAAGTCGTCGCACAAGCTGGCCGAGGCCATGTACGCCAAGGCCCGCGAGGAAGCCGAGGCCGCCCAGGCCGAAAGCGCGGGCGGTCAGCCCGGCGGTGGCGATGGCGGCGACAGTAGTGACAGCGGCGATGACGATGTTGTTGATGCAGATTTTGAGGAGGTAAAGCCTTCGACCTGACCCCGGCCGATTCGAAGCCGAGGCCGGCCGTCTGCACTGCGGGCGCCCCGGCGATTGCCTCCACCCGCTGTTGCAGGTGGAGGCTTTTTGCCGTCTAACGGCAGGTGATCGGCGGCGGGCGTGGAGCTTGACGGGGGCGAGATAAATAAGAAGTGGCCAAGCGTGATTACTACGAAATCCTGGGTGTCGAGCGCGGGGCCGATGAGGGCGTCATAAAGAAGGCCTACCGCGACCTGGCGCTCAAGTACCACCCCGATCGCAACAGCGACGACAAGGACGCGGCAACCGAAAAGTTCAAGGAAGCCAGCCAGGCTTACGAGATTCTCTCCGACTCTGAAAAACGCTCACAGTACGATAACTTCGGTCACGCCGCTTTCGACGGTGGGGGCGGGGGCATGGGCGGTTTCGCCGCTGGCTTTTCGTCCGATGTTTTTGAGGACGCGCTGGGCGATCTCTTCGGCGACTTTTTTGGTGGCGGCGGTCGTCGGCGTCGAGGCCGTGTCATGCGGGGCGACGACCTCAGGTACGACATGGGGATCGCTTTTGAAGAGGCGGTGAAGGGCTGCGAAAAAGAAATAACCATACCCCGCACCGTGAGTTGCGAGGACTGCTCGGGTAGCGGCGCCAAGGCCGGCACCGAGCCCGAAACCTGCCCCGCCTGCCACGGCGCCGGCCAGGTAAACTACCGCCAGGGCCTGTTCCAGATTTCCAAGGCCTGCGGCCAGTGCAACGGAGAGGGGCGTGTCGTGCGCGCTCCTTGCCCGGCCTGTCGCGGGCGTGGCACCAGCGTGGCCGAGCGCACTATCTTGGTGAAGGTACCCGCCGGCGTGTCGGACGGCTCGCGGCTCAAGCTCAGGGGCGAAGGCGAGGCGGGTCCCTCGGGCGGACCCACGGGCGACCTCTACGTTGTGCTCATGGCCAGGCAACACCCGCTGTTTGAGCGCGACGGGACGGCCATCATCTGTGATCTGCCGGTGTCGATGATCGACGCGGCGCTCGGTGCCAAGCTTGACGTGCCCACCGTCGATGGTGTGGTCAAGATGAGCATCCCTGCGGGCAGCCAGTCGGGCTCACTGTTCAGGCTCAAAAATCGAGGCGCTCCCGACCTGAGGAGACGCGGCTTGCGCGGCGACCAGATCGTGCGCCTGCAGGTCGAAACCCCGACCCGCGTGACCCGCAAGCAGAAAGAACTACTTCGGAGTTTTGACGAGTTGCAGAAGAAGAAGGGCGACTCGTTGGTGTCAGGTTTTGCCGACAAGGTCCGCGAACTCTACGACTGAACCGGTGCGCGATCTCGCAGCCGCAGGAGAATCTGCTTTCATAGACGCCGTGGCGAGCATTGTCGCGAGCGCCCACGCTGGTCGGGGTTCCGGTGGCAAAGGGCCGCGTGGCCTGCACGTTGGCATAGGCGACGACGCGGCGGTGGTCGATCTCGGCTCTCCCGCCGTCCTCAGCACGGATGCCCAGGTGCAGGGTACCCACTTTGAGCTGGACTGGTTGTCGGCCGAGGCGCTCGGGCGCAAGGCTTTCCTGGTGGCGTTCTCCGACCTGTCGGCGATGGGTGCCCGCGCGAGGTGGGCACTGCTCTCGTTGGAGGCCCCCGCTTCTATGTCGATGAGGCGTGGGCGCGCATTGCTGCGCGGCTTTGTCGCTGCCTGCCGAGAGAACGACGTTGCCCTGGTCGGCGGCAACGTGGCCGCTGCTCCTCGCCTGGCCCTGACGGTGACAGCTGTTGGCGAGGCCCACCGTTCGCTCACCCGCGCTGCGGCCCGGGACGGTGACGACATCCACTTAGTGGGCAATCCCGGTGACGCGGCGGCGGGGCTCGAACTTCTGGCGGCGGGAGGCAGGCGCGGCAAGCTCGTGCAGGCCTGGCGACGGCCACCCTGCTATCTGCAACTGGGACGCGCACTGTCGCGCAATGTAGGGGTGGGCGCGGCCATAGACCTGTCCGATGGACTGGTGCTCGATCTTTCACGCGTTGCCGCGGCTTCGGGCCTTGGTGCGCTGCTCGACACCGACCGCCTGCCCTTGTCGCGGGCCTTGCTGGCGGCCGTGCGCGGGCGGGGTGGGCTGGTCAACGAGGCGCTCGAATACGCACTGGGCGGCGGTGAAGACTATCTCCTGCTGTTCACAGCGCGTCCCGACCGGCGCTCGCGCAACAGCATTGCTTCGCTTGGCAGGCGCCACGGGGTAGCGATAAGCCGCGTGGGAAGCATGGACTCATCTCTGAAAGCCGGGAGCGTGGTCAACACCCGGGGGCAGGCCCTCGAAGGTGGTTACCAGCATTTTCTTACCAGCCGTGGGGCCAGGGCGTGACACCAACTCGCACGAAGGCCCTGCTCGAAGAGGTGGCCGCCGGCAGCAAGAGCGCCGAAGATGCCATGCAGGAACTACGGGCGCTCCCGTTCGATGACCTCGGCTTTGCGCGAGTGGACCTGCACCGACCCATGCGCAACGGCGTGTCCGAAACGGTGTACGGCGAGGGCAAGACCGCGGCACAGATCAAGGAGATCGGTCGCTCCCTGCTGGAGGCTGGCCAGCACCTGCTGGTCACCCGTCTTGACCAGGGCAAGGCGGCCGAGCTGGTGAAGGGCTTACCCGGTTTTCAATACGACGCCACCGCCCGCCTGGGCCGTTGCATGGCCGAGGGCGTAGAGCAGCCGCGGCTGCTCGGCAGCGTGGCGGTGCTCAGCGCCGGTACCAGCGACATGCCGG
>CAUZFM010000035.1:17500-27072 GCA_963579235.1 uncultured Binatia bacterium (SeqCode) | reverse complement strand
GTCAACACGGGCCGGTACCAGGATCCGAGCCGCGTGCTGGCCGGCGCCTACCAGCTGCTTGCTACCGTCGAGCCTCCAGTTTTCACCATCCTTGACGGCCGAAACGCCAATATCGCAGGGGTCATCGCTGCAACTCTCCGACAGGGCGGCGCTCAGCACCAGTTCGCCTCTGGCGACGGCAGGCAGAAAATCAGCGAGCACGTCGTCTTCTGCGTGCGCGAGAAGCGTCAGGACACCCGAGGCCAGGGTGTCGAGCAAGGGCACTGGCGCTACCGCCCAGCCCTGCCTTTCGAGGAGCACGCAGGTTTCGATTATTCCCAGGCCCTGGCCGCCGTATTTTTCGGGGATAGCCAGGCCCAGCAGCCCGGCTTCGGCCAGTGCCGACCAGAGAGCCTGGTCAAACCAACACCCCTGCTGTTCGAGCAGCTTGAGCTTGTCGGGCTCGCAGAAATCGGTAAAAATTTCATTGGCCAGCTTTTCGACGGCCTGTTGTTCTTCTGTAAACGAAAAATCCACTGTGTTCTTCTCAGCGTAAGCTGCGCGGCATGCCCAGCCCTGCCATGGCGATGATGTCCCGTTGCACTTCGTTGGTGCCCCCCCCGAAGGTCAGGATGAGCATGGCTCGGTACATGCGCTCGAGCCGCCCCCGAAGAATAGAGCCGGGGCTACCCGCAGGCAGGCTGCCGGTCAAGCCCGTAACCTGCAGGAGATCCCTGTAAATCTGGATATACGATTCACTACCGTAAACCTTTACCGTCGACGCCTCGTCGAAACGGAAAGTGCCCTGCCCCATGTTCCAGGCCTGTCGCCAGTTGAAAAGTTTCAGTACATCAACGCGACACTTCACCCGTGCCAGGGTTGATTGGACCCAGGGAACATCGACGACCCGCCCGCCCGAAGGCCGCCGAGTAGACCTGGCCCACTCCAAGGTCTCAAGGTAGATCCGCTCCGGGGTTCCTGAGGTAAACAGCGACACCCTCTCGTGGTTGAGCTGGTTGACGATAAGGGTCCAACCCATCCCCGGCTCGCCCACGAGCGCGTCGGCGGGAACCCTGATGTTGTCATAGTAGGTCACGTTGGTCTTGATCTTCCCTATGGTCTCGATTGGAGTAATGCTGAAGCCCGGCGCGCGTACGTCCACGATGAAGATAGAAATACCGGCGTGTTTTTCAGCGTCAGGGTCTGTTCGGGCAGCCAGCCACACGTACTCCGAATAATCGGCGAGGCTGGTCCACATTTTTTGCCCGTTGATTACCCACTCGTCACCATCCCGCACTGCGCTTGTTTTAAGCGATGCGAGGTCAGTGCCGGCATCGGCCTCTGAGTAGCCGATTGCAAAGTGTATCTTGCCCGCAGTAATTCGAGGGAGATAGTCTTTTTTCTGGCTCTCGGTACCGTACTCCATGATGGTAGGGCCGACAGAATTGATAGTGAGAAACGGAAGCGGAAACCCGGCTCTCTGGCACTCATCGGCGAACAGGAACTGGTCGAGCGGGGATCGCTCCTGGCCACCGTACTCCTTGGGCCAACCGATGCCGATCCACCCATCGGTCCCCATTTGCTCGAGAGCCTTACGGTAGAGGGGACCACCGCCTTCGCCGACCGAGATCTCCTCGATGAGCTCATCGTCAACCAGGCGCGCAAAGTACTCCCGGAGTTCTTCACGCAAGGCCGACTGCTTTTCATCCAGTGCTATCTTCATGCTTCAAGGACCAGCCAGAGGCGCTTGGGCGTAGCGCACCGCGCGCCCGCCGCATTGTCACTGCCTGCAACAGCCCAGACAAGCGCCGGGTGAACTTTAAGCGAGTCGCTCAAGCAGCTGGGAGGGCGAAAAGGGCTCGTCGACATCAACACGCAAGGCGGCGCGCTCACGGCCGCCACCCAGTCGCGCAAAGCGAAACTTCGTCTCACCGTACAACCCTTCGCAAACCTTGCTCACAACAGGCTCAAGTTCGTCGTAGGTCAGGTCGGTCGCAGGGGCGAGCAGGCGATCGTTGGCTATCAGTTCCCAGGACGAGCCGGGAAACACCCCCCCGTCAGACGCCTCGGCGTCCTCCCCGTACTGCTCACAGGCCGCCAGCGCCAGTCGCATGCTGCTCTTGATGCGTGAGCCAAGGTCGCCGTCCTCCAATCCCCTGCGGTTGGAGTAAACCAGACCGGGGACTCCACTACCGGTCTCGAAGGAATATACCCCCTCGTGGGCGATCAGCATCAGGCCGGGACCATCGGGTACGTGCGAATAGTCGGCGACGTCGATGAGTGTGCCCTCGACGCTTCGTTTCTGGATCCAGCCGTGAAGCAGCGGAATCAGCTCAGCCGGTGCAAACTTGGTGCCTGCACGAGCGTGCAGCTTTATCGCGATCTTCTGAAGGGCCTGCATGTCAGGGTAGCTCAGCTGGTCTGGCCTTCGGCCGCCTTCTTTTCGAGCATGCGACCGTGGCAGGCATGCGCTGCCTCGATAAACAGCCGGGCTTCTTCCACCACGCGACGCGCTTGCTCGCTAGAGGAATCACCACTGCCCTGCTCGTAACGGTGAAAGAGATACTGGGCGAACTTGCCACCAGCAAAACGATCAAAGAAAATCTCGGTATCGTAGAACCTGCTACGGAACTCGTTCACTATCGAGTCGGGATCCTGGGCCGGTTCCGGGTTCTCGAGGCGCACGAGGCCCTTGGCGGCTTCGAGCATCGACCGCAGCGCCGTCTGGTCTGCGCCATCAAAATCCTTATCGTCGAGCAATACCTGGGCATCAAAAACCTGGCGCTCGGCCTCGGCGAGATCAAAATCAGTCGGGGCGACCACCTCACCGGCGCACTCGCCGACTCCAAGGTCCGACATCGTAAACTCCCGGGGATCACCCCAGTCCGAGTAGTACTCCGGCCCGTCTTCGTAAGTGGGTACAGGCATGAGGTCTTCCAACAAGGAACGGGCCTTCTTTTTGCCGATGGTTTCTATGAACTCGTTAAAGGTCCGCGCATCGCCGCGTTCGGCCACGTAGGCGTCTGACAAGCGCTCGACCACCGACGGAATGGCCCGCGAAGGAACGGCGCCGACGGCGAGCCCGTAAGAACCCCCATTGGATTCCCACTGGCCACCCAGTACGACCTGAAAGTGAGGCACCGTGGTACCGGCCACCTTGCGACTGACACCGTAGAAACCTATATCGGCAACGTGGTGTTGGCCGCAGGAATTGAAGCATCCACTGACCTTTATGTGCAAGCCCCGGATCGATTCGTCGAGCTTGTCATCGGCTTCGCGAAGTCGCCGTGAAAGTTCAGCCGTCAAGCCTCGAGAAGAAGCGATTCCCAGCTTGCAGGTATCCGTGCCCGGGCAAACGGTAATGTCGCTTATGGTCCCAGCCCCGGCCGTCGCCAGGCCGGCCGCAACCAGTCCGAGGTGCAGGGCCGGCAGATCGCCATCTCGTACCCAGCGCAGCACAACGTTCTGCTCCACTGTTGTTCTCAAGCGACCGTGCGCGTACTCGCTACCGAGATCGGCCAACTGGCGGGCCTGCCGCGAGGTCATATCGCCCAGCGGCAACATGACAGTCACCACGCTGTAGCCCTGCTGGCGTTGGGCCTGCACGTTGTCTCTCGCCCAGCGTCCGTATTCCGGGCCGACATCCGTCACTGTCTCGACTTCGCCGCGGGGGCCAGCTGGCGGCTCGGCTTCGAACTCAGCTGTCGCCCCATCTACCCAGTTGGACCAGCCTTCATCCTCGCGAAGAACAGCACGCTCCTCTTCTACGAGGCGCTTGAACTCCTCGAGGCCAAGCCTGGCTATGAGAAACTTGATACGAGCCCTGGCGCGGTTACGTTTTTCGCCCAGCCGCGCAAAAACCCTGACTATGGCTTGTGCCAGAGGCATGATCTCTTCGACGGGAACGAACTCTTCGAACAGCTTAGCGTCGTAGGGAATCGTGCCGAGGCCACCACCGACCCACGCTTCAAAACCACGTCGGGTGCCGTTCTCGTCGCTCCGTTCCCTGGCGATGAAGCCGAGGTCATGCATGTTGACCAGGGCGCAGGCCTTGCCCGCGCATCCCGAGAAAGCCACCTTGAACTTACGGCCGAAATCCTGGGCGTCGGGGTGACCGAGGAGAAAGTCGGCCATGGCCAACGAGTATGGAGTAACGTCGAAGGTCTCGTCACTGCACACGCCGGCAATGGGACAGGCAGTGATGTTCCTCACCGTGTTACCGCATGCTTCCCTGCTGGTAATGCCGACGGCACCCAGCCTGCGCATCAGGTCCGGTGTGTCTTCTATGTGAATGAAATGAAGCTGAAAATCCTGCCGCGTAGTAACGTGCAGAATGCCATCCGAGTATTCTTCGGCCAGGTCGGCGAGCGCTTCTAGCTGTTCGGGGGACACTCCACCAAAAGGAATCTTGATGCGTTGCATCCCGGGGGCATCCCAGGCGGTGTCGGGCCCCTTGGTCAGGGAAGAGGACGGAAACTCGATGGCGCGAACGGCCACACCGTCATGGCGTTGCCCGTTATCATAGCGCTGACCGTAGACACCGCGACGCAGGCGGGTCTCGGCGAAGACCTTCTCGTCCACTTTGCCCTGCCGGCGCAGCTCGAGTTGCGTCTCGAAGGCGTCTATCTCGTCGGCCAGGCCCGCGTCGAGCCGCCCCGCGAGGGCATCCTTCCATTTAACCTTTTTCTCAGCGGCCACATCCACACCATCAATCCTGGCATGGTAGCTGCCGCAGGGCGAGTCAACAAGCCAAGCCCGGCCCCCGAGACTCAGTCGTCATCAAGTACTATGGCCTGGGCCCCATCTCCGGTTATAAGCCCCGAGGGCTCCTCGGCTGTCTGAACCGTAGCCACCGCCCCTACATAGTCCTCCAGGCTCCAGTTCAAGCAATCGAAAACCTCACCCGACTTGGAAAAGGCGGGTACTGAATCCGCCGGCGCTGCGGTTCCGGCGCAATGGTTGGTTATCTGGGTGGTCGCTGCCCCAGTGGTAAACACCTGTGTGGTATACGCTTCGCTTGAGTAGTCCACCGCTGAGCAATCAATGTCCTCTCCAGCAACGGTTGCGACCCTGGTGGTGAACTCCAACAAAGCAGCCCCAACACCACTGTCTCCCAGGTTGACCCCGGTCGTAACGACTTCGCTGTTTCCGCTGCCAACACCGACGCCTTCACACGCATTGCTGCAGCACACGTCGCCCGGATCGCCATCGCAGTTTCCAGTGCCGTCCTGCACGCAGGCACCCGCGCCAGGGGCGAGGCTGTCCAGCCCAACTATAATGTCGACATTTACGCCGCCGGCACAGTGCATTGTCCCGGTAAGGACACTGTACTCCGTACACAGAGTTTCATCGATGGGTTGTACGTAGATGGTCGAGTAGAACGGGCCACCGACCGCGAGCGTCACTGCTACATCGCCCGACGCATCCATCACCCCAGCCTCCAGGGTCAAGGATCCCGTAGGTGTCGAAAATTTAGCCCCGCCCGCTAGCGAAGAGAACATGCCACCGGTCGTTCCCAGCGAAAGAACCCTCGTTCCCAGCGCTCCTCGCGCCGCGCAATTACAGCCGGAGCACTCCTCGTTGATGGCGCAGTCACCATCGGTCTCGCAGGTTTCGCCACCATCGATTACGCCATTGCCACACTGGGTGCATGCACAAGCCGCGCATACTTCCCCGGCACCAACGCAGTCAACGTCGGTCTCGCAGGTTTCGGCCTGGTTGACTGAGCCGTCGCCACAGAACTCGGCGGGGGGATTAACCAGGGCTGGCACGCAGAGAAGATCTTCTTTCGTAGTATCCTGGAAGTGCCCGATCAGTGAGTCATTGGTATAAACAAAGTTCCGCTTGGTGTGCTTGGGCTCGCCCTTAGCGGGTTTGGCCTGCAAGCAGAGTAAATGGCCGTCAGCTGATTTCACACCGGTCCCGTCTTTGTCCACGGCCATGCACAGCAACTTCACTTTTTTCATCCCGAAGTTGCGTGAGCTCTCGAATTGATCAGACACCGCGGCCGCCGCAGGCGAAAACTTAGGGGTCCCCTTGGTCTCCTTGGCCTTGTAACACTTGTAGTGATCAATGCCGTGCAGTCCGAAAAGCGGGGCCGGTAACGCGCCCCCGGAAGGGTTCAAGGAGGCAGGGATCAACAGTCGATCTTCCTTCTTGGTATCCAACGTCACAGTCCCGAATTCGGAAACAACCACCACACCTGTCTGCTTGGTGTGTTTGGCCGCCCCCTTGGTGGTTTTGACCTGGTAAGGGGTCAGGTGAGTCGCCTCGTCCTCAGCAGTAATACCGTCAACGCTGGCCGGCAGGCAGAGCCCGCGTTCTTTGAGGATAGTATAATCAGAGTTGTCGAACTGGTCGACAAGGGCTGCAGTGAGCCCGGCTTTTTTCACCGAGGGGTTGAACTTGGAGACTTTGCTCTTATAGCAGAGATAGTTGTCCGGAAGCTCGTAAGGGCCATTCTGGGCCTGCACCGGCAAAGCAGTAACCGAAGTCCAGACCAACAGGGCGCAGGCAACACGAATTATTAGCGGCATGGTTTTTCTCCCTGGACCAACCGGGCCCTTGGCCGAACTGCCCGCAGGCAGACGGCTCTGCCTACTATAGAAATCCAGCCACGCTCTCGTCAAGAGCAAACACTCTTACTGCGCCCAATACCCCCCCGAACGGGTGGGCAATTAGAAAAAAAACCCCTGGCAGACGAATTACAAACGCAAAAAGGCCCGGGTGTCCAGAATGACACCCGGGCCTCAAATAAATTCCGGCAGCGTCCTACTCTCCCACACGCGCAGTGCAGTACCATCGGCGCAGGAGGGCTTAACTTCCGTGTTCGGGATGGAAACGGGTGAGACCCCTCCGCTATAGCCACCGGAAAGTTACCGCGCCAGCGTCCTCGGAGACCACGTCCATCGGGAAGTGAATCCCTGGGGACCGGGTCATCGTCAGACGACCGGCGCGGAGACAATCCGCGACACAGACAGCGCGACAAAGCGCATTTTATATCAAGCGAGCTTACAGCTCGTTATAACGGCTGATCAACAAAAAAAGAAGATCAAGCCTCACGACCGATTAGTACCGGTTAGCTCCACGCATTGCTACGCTTCCACACCCGGCCTATCAACCTCGTCGTCTACGAGGGGTCTTAAGGGGCCCTAAAGCCCAGGGATACCTAATCTCAAGGGGGGCTTCCCGCTTATATGCTTTCAGCGGTTATCCCGTCCACACGTAGCTACCCGGCAATGCCACTGGCGTGACAACCGGAACACCAGAGGTGTGTCCATCCCGGTCCTCTCGTACTAGGGACAGCTCCTTTCAAGTATCCTACGCCCACAGCGGATAGGGACCGAACTGTCTCACGACGTTCTGAACCCAGCTCGCGTGCCATTTTAATCGGCGAACAGCCGAACCCTTGGGACCTGCTCCAGCCCCAGGATATGACGAGCCGACATCGAGGTGCCAAACCTCCCCGTCGATGTGAACTCTTGGGGGAGATAAGCCTGTTATCCCCGGCGTACCTTTTATCCGTTGAGCGATGGCCCTTCCATTCGGGACCACCGGATCACTAAGACCTGCTTTCGCATCTGCTCGAGATGTCTCTCTCGCAGTCAAGCTCCCTTATGCCTTTGCACTCGACGGCCGGTTTCCATTCGGCCTGAGGGAACCATTGCGCGCCTCCGTTACTCTTTTGGAGGCAACCGCCCCAGTTAAACTACCCACCATGCAATGTTCCGGACCCGGATAACGGGCCACGGTTAGAGACCAAAAACATCAAGGGTGGTATTTCAAGGTTGGCTCCACGAGGGCTAGCGCCCCCGCTTCAAAGCCTCCCACCTATCCTACACGTGGTATTCCTAGCCTCACTGCAAAGTTGTAGTAAAGGTGCACAGGGTCTTTCCGTCCAGCTGCGGGTACTCGGTATCTTCACCGAGAGTGCAATTTCGCTGAGTCCCTGGTTGAGACAGTGGGGAAGTCGTTGCGCCATTCGTGCAGGTCGGAACTTACCCGACAAGGAATTTCGCTACCTTAGGACCGTTATAGTTACGGCCGCCGTTTACCGGGGCTTCGATTCCCCGCTTCGCTCCGAAGAGCTAACGAGTCCTCTTAACCTTCCGGCACCGGGCAGGCGTCAGACCCTATACGTCGTCTTGCGACTTTGCAGAGTCCTGTGCTTTTGGTAAGCAGTCGCTACCCCCTGGTCTCTGCAACCGCCTTCGGCTCCGGGCGCAAGGCCCATCACCTGATGGCGGCACACCTTCTCCCTAAGTTACGGTGTCAATTTGCCGAGTTCCTTAACCAGAGTTCTCTCAAGCGCCTTGGTATTCTCTACCCGTCTACCTGTGTTGGTTTGCGGTACGGTCACCTGCTTGACTCCCTTAGAGGATTTTCTTGGAAGCATGGGATCAATCACTTCGTGAAACCCCGAAAGGTTTCACTCGCCATCACGCCTCGGCGTTAACGGAAGGGCGGATTTGCCTACCCTTCCCGCCTACACGCTTGAACCGGGATATCCATCACCCGGATGATCTACCCTTCTCCGTCTCCTCATCGGTCAAACGTCAAGCCGGTAGTTCAGGAATATTAACCTGATGTCCATCACCTACGCCTTTCGGCCTCGGCTTAGGTACCGACTAACCCTGGGCAGATTAGCTTTACCCAGGAAACCTTAGACTTACGGCGAAGAGGTTTCTCACCTCTTTTATCGCTACTCATGTCTGCATAAGCTCTTCCACAACCTCCACGCGTCCTCACGGTCACGCTTCTCAGGCGAGTGGAATGCTCTCCTACCACCAGGACACACCCGTAGGTGTGAACTGATCCGCGGCTTCGGTGGCATGCTTAGCCCCGTTACATTTTCGGCGCAGGACGACTTGACCAGTGAGCTGTTACGCTTTCTTTAAAGGATGGCTGCTTCTAAGCCAACCTCCTGGCTGTCTGAGTCTTCCCACATCCTTTCCCACTCAGCATGCACTTCGGGACCTTAGCCGGCGGTCCGGGTTGTTTCCCTTTCGACCATGGACCTTAGCACCCATGGACTGACTCCCTGACTGTACTTGGCGGCATTCGGAGTTTGATTAGGTTTGGTACCCGTTGAAAGGCCCTAGCCCATTCAGTGCTCTACCTCCGCCAGTAATCATCAGAGGCTATACCTAAATATATTTCGGAGAGAACCAGCTATCACGGAATTTGATTGGCCTTTCACCCCTACCCACAACTCATCCGAAGAGTTTTCAACCTCTACCGGTTCGGGCCTCCATTCTGTGTTACCAGAACTTCACCCTGGTCATGGGTAGATCATCCCGCTTCGGGTCTACTCCCTGCAACTATTCGCCCAGTTAAGACTCGCTTTCGCTACGGCTACACCTCGCGGCTTAACCTTGCTACAGAGCGTAACTCGCAGACTCATTAAGCAAAAGGCACGCGGTCACACCGCGTTGGGCGAACCCAACACATGGTGCTCCCACTGCTTGTAAGCACACGGCTTCAGTTTCTATTTCACTCCCCTTGCCGGGGTTCTTTTCACCTTTCCCTCACGGTACTTGTTCACTATCGGTTACAGACTAGTATTTAGCCTTGGAAGATGGTCCTCCCAGATT
>CAUZFM010000035.1:0-12500 GCA_963579235.1 uncultured Binatia bacterium (SeqCode) | reverse complement strand
GCCTCAGCGACCTCGTCTGCGAGGTTCAAACTGGCCAGCAAGGCCAGTGTCAGGGTCGTAGCGCCCTCGCGGGCCAGTGCCAGTTCTTTGATCCGTCCCTCTACCTTTTCAACCAGTAAATCGAGGTATTCACGCCTTTGTGCACCTTTCAGAACAAGGGTCTGCCCGCCGAGCTGCACCGAGTGTCCGGCTTCCGGCGTTAGGCTCACAGCGAATCTCCGGTTGTTTCGATGTCCAGATCACCAAGCTCGGCAATAGCCTTGTCCAGCACGCGGCTGGTTTCGCGCCGTTCACCCTCGAGACGCCTAAGGTTACGCCCCGCCTCGTCAACATCGCGACCGGACCTTGCGAGTGCAGCAGAGAGCGACTCGCTTCGTTGCTCGCCCTTGAGCCATCGCTCTTCCATGCGAGTCACGAGCGCCTCTAGCCTCTCAATGCTGTTGGTCTTCAAGATCTCAGCTCCCACGGCGTATTCAGTACCGCCCCAGTCAGTTTAGGGCCGCGACAAACCGACTGTCAAGCGCCATAAGCGGCATTAAGCAGCGAGATCAACAGACACAATCTTTGAAATTCCCGGCTCGTTCATGGTCACACCGTACAGCATTCCGCAGGAGTCCATGGTCTTCTTGTTGTGGGTAATGAGGAGGAACTGCGACTTGTCGCTCATGTCGGCCACCATGCGGGCAAATCGACCGATATTGGCATCGTCGAGCGGCGCGTCCACTTCATCGAGGATACAGAAGGGGCTGGGTTTATGGAGAAAGATAGAAAATATCAGGCTTACAGCCGTAAGTGCCTTTTCTCCGCCCGATAGCAGGGCCAGGGTACCGGCCCTTTTGCCTGGCGGCCGCACGGATATCTCTACACCGCTTTCGAGGATGTTGCTCTCGTCGCAAAGTGACAGGTAAGCCTTTCCACCTTGGAACATGCGCGGAAAAGTTTCCTGGAATATGCTGTTGACCGCCTCGAAGGTCTCTTTAAAGCGGTCGCGCGACATACGGTTCAGCCGGCTGATAGTGCCCTTGAGGTCCTCTATGGATTTCTCGAGGTCGTCACGCTGCCCACCCAGCTCCACAAAACGGGCTTCGACTTCTTCAAGTTCAGTGACGGCACCAATGTTGACTGTACCCAGCCGCCTGATGCGATTCCGTACAGCGTCAAGCTCGGCCACCAGTTCGGCGTCCTGGTCGGCCCTCACCTGTTCAAGGTCTTCCCGGTCGGCCATCAATTCGTCTGCGGTCACACCCAACCGCTCCTTGAGCTGGTCCTCTATGCTGCGAAACTCCAGATCACACTCCCTTACGGCGAGGGTCGCGGTGCTTCTTCGCTCCCGGATCTCTTCGAGTTCCCGACCTTTCTTGACCAGGTCCCCTTCGAAAAATGACAAACTATCAACGTATTCCTTGAGTTGCACTTCCATTGATAACAGTTTGCTTGAGATCGCATCTGCCGTGGATTCGAGCTTTTCAAGGTCGAGTTCCGGACTGGCAAGACGCCCGCGGGTGAGACCTCGCTCCCTGCTATCGCGGCCCATGATTTCGGCCTTACCGCAGAGTCTCTCTCGAAGATCAGCCACCGCCGCGTCGTTGGCCCGCAGGCGCTGTTCGCAGCTGTCTAGACTCACTCTCAACTCGGCCAGCTGGATTTTGAGTTTTTCGAGCCCCCCCCCGCAGGAATCCCGCTCGTCCTTCATGGCCTGGCTTTTTTCCCTGCTGCCAGCGAGCTCTCCTTCGAGCCGCGTCCGAACGATCGCGGTCTGCTCCAGCTGCTGACGAGCCGCTACCAGTTCCTGGCGGTATTGCTGCCGCTCCTGGAGAATAGCGCCTTTTTCACCACCGAGCACGCCCAGGCGTTCACGCGTTCGGGCCAGGTTCTGGTTTTTTAACTCGAGCTCGCCTTCGCAGGCGACCTTCTCAAGCGTGGAGGCTCTAAGCGCCTCATCGAGCCCGTCCAGCTCGTTTTCGACTTCAGATACTCCCGAGCGAGCCTCCTGGAATATCCGCGTAGCTTGCTCGCGCTCAGCTCCTGAAGTGGCACGTTCGACTTCCATGCTGCGAAGTTCGGCCTTGCGTTGAAGCAGAAAAGCGTTGTCTGCCTGGACATTGCCGCCGGTAACCACCCCGGTACGAGACAAGGTTTCCCCCTCCAGCGTAACGAATGTCGCGTGGTAGCCGTTCTGTTTCCACTGTGTAGAGGCCTGTTCCAGGGAGTCGCACACGACGACTCCGCGGGCCAGGCTGCCAACCACTCCCTCGAAACCCGGTCGAACCGACACATGGGAAGCCAGCAGCGAATAACCGGGTGGTGTCTGACCGCTGACATCCGAGTGCCGGGCCTCCAAGGGAATGAAGGACGCCCTGCCGCACTGTTTTTCTTTTACGTAGCCCGCACCCTTCACGGCACCATCGGCGTCGCCCACAACGACGTACTGCAAGGCCTCCTGCATAACGGCTGCGACCGCTTGCTCGTAGCCCGGTTCCACTTCCATAACGTCGGCGACAATGGCCCTGGCGTCGGCCCTTTCCACCCCGCCGTTCTGCATGAACTCCCTCACAGCATCGCCGTAACCGGCCAGGCCATCCTCCAGCTCGAGCAGGGAGTTGTAGCGAGATTCGACCGACGCGTACTGTTCGCGAGCCGAGTCCAGTCTCCGCGACGCGGCACCCTCTCTTTCGGCTGCCGTCCTGAGCCTTTCGGTCGCTACACGCTTGTTGACCTCGGTCTCCTCAAGGGCCAGTGCCTCCCGGCCAAGGCGTGCTTCACAATCCGTAACCTCGGCCAGCAGGCCACTGCTGACTATGGAAAGAGAGTCTTCCTCCTCGGCGCAGCGTTTCACGCGCACGCTGCAGTTCTCGATCTGCCGCTCCACCCCACCGATCTCGTTGCGAGCGCCGGCTTCGGCCGCCAGGTTTTCAACCATTCGAGACTTTATGGCCTCTTCTGCCGCCACGGATTCCCGCAGTTCATCGTCCAGGTCCTGGAGCCGCTGTTGCCGCTGCCCCCGTTCGTCGTTGAGGGAGACAACCTGTTCCTGAAGATCGGACCGCTGCCCCGCAAGGCCCGACTGTTCCTGGGCACAGGCACGCAGTCGAGACTCCAGCGAAGAAGTCTCGGAGTGAGCATCGGCGAGCTGGCGAACGAGGTCTTCGAGGCGGGACGACAGGTGCACGCCTTCATCGCGCGCCCGGTTAAGCGCAGACTTCGCCTCGAACATCGAGGTACGGACGGCGCCGGTTTCTCCCTCGATGAGGTCTTTGCTTGTCCTCTGTTCGTCTCGTTCTCCTTCCTGGCCGGAAATGAGTTCGCGGATCGAGCTCTCCGCGGTACCAGCCTCGGAGAGTTGCTGCCGCGAAGCAGCGAGCCTGACTTCCACCCTTCCAAGACGGCCTGCCGTCAATCGACGGTCCATTCCTTCTTCTTCGGCCTTGAGTTCCTTGAAACGAACCGCCCCCCGGGCCTGGCGCTTGAGCGAATTAACCTGCCTCTCGATCTCGTTGACAATGTCGCCAACGCGGCCGAGATTTTCCTTTGTCCTCTCGATGCGACGCTCGGCAGCCAATCTTCGACTGCGGTAGAGGGTCGTACCGGCCGCTTCCTCGATCAACAGCCGAAGTTCATCGGGCTTGGATTCAATAATACGCCCCACCCGCCCCTGCTCGATGATGGAGTAAGCCTTACTTCCCACGCCGGTACCGAGGAACATGTCGGTGATATCGCGCAGCCGGCACTTCGCGCCGTTCAACAGGTACTCGGACTCGCCCGAACGAAAGAGGCGCCTCGTGACCTGGATTTCAGCTGCGTCACGCACCGCGGCTACAGCCTCGGCTACCAGCTCCTGCTGCTCTGCGTCAAGATGAAAAGCCTCCTCGTTATCAAAGACGATCGTGACTTCCGCCGCGCCGAGCGAAGCGTGGGCGTCGTTTCCGGCAAAGATGACGTCTTCCATCGACTGCCCGCGCAGGTGGCGAGCGCTCTGTTCGCCCAGCACCCAGCGGATAGCATCGACGATGTTCGATTTTCCACAACCGTTCGGCCCCACGATACCGGTGACGCCGGATGGAAAATCCAACACCGTACGGTTCATACAGGATTTAAAGCCGTTGAGCTCGAGTCGCTTTATTCTCACCTGAGTACCCCTGGTTAAATTACCCGCCGGAATCGGCAGGCAGTCTTCTAGACTACTAGGTACGGCGCCGTTTTTCTAGGTTCCTGTCTGAAAAAAACGCTTAATTAGCACCCTGCCGTCGTTGCGAACAACGGCAATTATGATAGCGTCGACTCACAGGCACCCCCTCACCGAGGTGCCCAGTTTTGTCCTGGCTGCCTGGCCAGCCCACGGTTCCCACTTTTGCGCAAACAGATTATTGTCAACATCAACCCTAACGAGATCAGGGTGGGCCTGCTTGAGAACGGGATTCTCGCAGAAGTTCACATCGAGCGCAGCAGCGAAGAAGTAGCCGCTGGCAACGTCTACAAGGGCCGCGTCTCCCGGGTCCTACCCGGCATGCAGGCCGCTTTCATCGAGTTGGGCCTGGAAAAAGCCGCCTTCCTCCACACCTCAGACATCACGCCCGAGCAAGCAGCTGACGTAGATCTCGATCTCGAATCGGAGAGCTCCCCCCAACGTCAGCGTCGAGACTACGGGCCCATAGAAAAAAAGATCAAGAAAGGAGACGAACTGATCGTCCAGATCTCCAAGGAACCGATGGGGACCAAGGGCGCCCGCATCACCTCGTACTTGTCGCTGCCGGGTCGCTACGCCGTGTACCTTCCGGGGTCACCACAGGTGGGCGTCTCCAAACGAATCGGCAACGACAAGGAAAGGCGCAAGCTGCGGGACGCGGTCAACGAGGTCAGGCCCGCCGACGCCGGTGTCATCGTGCGCACCTCGGCCCAGACCATACGGCCCGCCGACGTAGCGAAGGACGTCAAACGACTCGCGAACCAGTGGGACGAGATAAAACAAAAAGCGGCTAAAACCCGCGCACCGGCCCTGCTGCACAGCGACCTCGACCTAGTACTCCGTTGCGTGCGAGACATGCTGTCGAATGAAATCGACGAAATTGCAGTGGACTCCGAACCCGAACACCGACGCATCCAGGAATTCGTTACCTCTTTCATGCCGGACCTCGTCGCGCGTGTCGAGTACTTTGACCAGCTGGTTCCGATCTTCGACCACTACGGCGTAGAGGGCCAGATAAGCAGGGCCACCGAGGCCAAAGTGTGGCTCAAGTCGGGAGGCTACCTGGTCATCGACCAGGGCGAAGCCCTGACCATGGTCGACGTCAACACCGGAAAGTTCGTCGGCCGCAAAAGCCAGGAAGAAACTGTGCTGCTCACCAACCTTGAGGCAGCATCGGCGGTGGTCGACCAACTGAGGCTGCGCAACATCGGCGGCATCATCATCATCGACTTCATCGATATGGAGCAGGCCGACAGCAGGCGGCAGGTTTCGGAACGCCTGGAAAAATCGCTTTCTCGGGACAAGGCCCGCACGAGCATACTGAGAATCTCTGAACTCGGGCTGGTGCAGATGACCCGAAAGAGGACCCGTGAAAACCTCGAACGTCTGCTCTCGGCACCTTGCCCGTACTGCGATGGTCGTGGACGAATCAAGTCGATCCCGACGATGGCCCACGAGATCATCCGGCAGATCCAGAAGAACGCGGCTACCGGCGGCAACCCCCAGGACCGCATTACCGTGAGGGCCAGCCGCGAGGTGATCTCCTATCTCTACAACGAGGAAGAAGAGGCCATCCGCATGCTGCAACGCAAACTGGACAGAAGAGTAACGCTCAAGGTGGCCGAAAAATACCACCAGGAGCAGTTCAACATTGTAGCAACCAGCTGATGCAGGGCCCCAAAGCCGCAGCTCTCGCCCTCTTCCTCGGACTGTTTACTCTCGCTGCCGCTCCGGCTGCCTCGGGGACCATCGCCTTTCAGATCAGCAGCACTGTCGACCACGGTGACAAGGTCGAGCTTCAGCTCACGATCAAGAACAAGGGAGACGAGACGGCTTTCGCTGTCAGGCCGACCGCCCTGTTCATGGGCGCGAGCGGCAAAGCCCAGGACTCCAGGAACATCGGCGTCGACAAGGACGAGCGCTGGGACATCCTCTTGCAGGACAAGGCCCCGGCAAGCGGTTCTTTCGTGGTGCTGGTGAAAATCGCTTACGAGGATTCAAACGGCTACCCATTCGAAGTGCTTTCCCTCGCGCCGTTCTCTAACGCGGATGGTGAAAAACGCAGGGTGAGCGGAAGCCTGCAACGCGTCGTGCTCGACGGCAAGCACTGGCACGACGCGACCCTCACTGTCGTTTACCCCTCCGAGCACAATTCTGACTCAACCGTGAGGATCGCCTTACCTTCGACGATACAAGGCAAAAACCTCGTGCACGAAGTCGAAGCCGCCACTGGACGCGTGGTCAGGCTGGGCTTCCAGCTTCGCAATGACACGCTCCTGACCGGCAGCAACGTTCCCATTTACGCCACAGTGGAGTCAGTGGTCAACGGCTTCGCCCAGACCGACGTAATCCGCGGGGCGATCTCGGTACCCGTAGCAGGTACGGCGAGCCGCGAGCTACCCGGTCTCGCTGAGCTGGCCGCCTTATCCCTGCTGATCTTCCTCTCCCTTCAACTCGTAGCGGGCAAGTCAGCCTGGGGCCAGGCCGCCGGACGGCAAAAGGACGTGATGGACAACCCGGTGTCAGCGATCCTGCTGCTGGCGCTGCCTGTGGGGTGGTTACTCTGGCTCTACCCATGGCAGCACCTGCTCGCCCCGACCACCGTAGCCGGTGGCGACATGGCCTCGCTGTACTATCCGACCGTCCTGTTGCGCGACGAGATTCTCTCGCGCTGGAGGGTTACCGGCTGGACGGCAGGGAACTACGCAGGTTTCCCCGTTTTTCATTTTTACTCGACAGCCCCTTTCGTAGCCATCGCCATGCTCGGCAAGTTGCTCCCCATGCAGCAGGTCTTCAAGGTGTTCACCCTGCTTGGGCCCACCTTGCTGCCGATCTCGGCGTTCTACCTGTTCAGGACCATGGGCTACGGCCTGGTCGGGCGTACAGCCGCCGCTGCCTCGGTGCTTCCATTCCTCGTGCAGCAGGGCAACTCGATGTGGGGTGGCAACATCCCCAGTGTCCTCGCCGGCGAGTTCTGTCACGCCCTGGGCCTGTCGTTGTCGTTCATTTTTCTCGGCACTCTCAACAGGGTGCGCGACGGCCGCCTGCCTTGGACAATTCCTTGCGTGCTGCTGGCGGTCATCGGCCTGACCCACACCTTCGCGTTCCTCCCCTGCATATGGTTCGCGTTCTACTTTGCGTGGCCTCGCAAGGCCCCCGCTGCATGGCTGTCAGCGGTCCTGGCTCCACTGGCGGTAGCGTTTCTCCTCCTCTGCTTCTGGGGCCTGCCATTGCCGGGAAGACTCGTGTTCACCTCGGAATGGAGCATGATCTGGAACATCAAGCACTGGAGCGAAGTGATCGCTCCTCCGCTCTGGCCAGCCACTGTACTGGCGCTTGTCGACATCGCCATTATCGCCGTTTCTGCTTTTCTCGCCTCCAGGGCCCCCGCCGACGCCGATCGTTCGTCGGCGGGCATCTTCAGACCGCCCAGCCTGCGCCGCGAGGGGCTGCTCATACACGGCTTCGCGGGCGCCGTACTCCTCTATTTTCTTGTGCCGGCCATCGGCTTCCCCGACATCCGTTTCATTCCGCTCGGCCAGATTTTTGTGGGCCTGCTCGCGGCTGACGGGCTCAGTCGATTGGCCCGCACTGTTGGTCACCGCACGATACTGGCCTCGGTCATCGTACTGTCCAGCCTGGCGTGGACGCAGACCAACGTAGGCTACATACCATCGTGGCTGGACTGGAATTACTCGGGCTACGAAGGAAAACCGACCTGGCACCAGTTTAACCGCATAAACAAGCACGTAAAGGGCGACATCAACGACCCCCGGGTGATTTTTGAACACTCCCAAGTGCACAACCGTTTTGGCAGCTCGCGTGCGTTTGAAAACCTCCCCCTGTTTTCCGGACGTTCGACACTGGAAGGAGTTTTCCACCAGGCCTCGATCAACTCGCCCTACGTTTTCTATCTCCAGTCCGAAGCGAGCGAACGAGGGTCAGGGCCTTTCCCGCAGTACACCTACAACAGGCTCAACCCCGACCTCGCCTTGCCGCACATGCGCATGTACAACGTCGACACCATCATCACGGTGTCGGACAAGGCGCGCGCGGCCTACACCAAGCACCCCGAGTTCACCTCCACTTTCAAGGAGGGACAGTACGAGGTGTTTGCCGTCGGTGGAGGCAACACCGGTTACGTGACCGTACCCGGGTTTTCACCGGTGCTCTACGACGGCCCCGAATGGAAGCTGGCCTTCTACAGGTGGTTCCGGAGGCAGGAGTTGGTCGACATTCCCCTGGTACCCGCCGAGCTTCTCGACGAAGAGACCGCAAATGCGTTTGTACTGCGTACCGATTCAATCAGGCGGATTCCCCGTGAGCCGATAGAGAAGAATTGCACGGTGAGCAGCAAGCTCGAACAGTACGCGATCCACTTCACCACCGACTGTCCGGGCGAACCCCACGTGGTAAAGGTTTCTTATTTTCCACCCTGGGGAGCAACCGACGGCTCGCCGGTGATGCCGGTCAGCCCTGGCTTTATACTGGTCTACCCCAAGGGCAACCAAGTCACCCTTGAGTACGGCCGCCGGCCCGTAGACCTCCTGGGTGCCGGGGTCTCCCTGCTGGGCTTACTGCTTCTCCTCGTAGCTACTGTCAGCACGCGGGCCAGGGAAGCAACCACCGGGGGACTGCTCCGCGTTTTTCTCCCGCTGTACGACGCCGTGGCAGGCGCTACCCGCCCCTTGACTGTAGCGGCCGTCGTCCTCGCGGTGTTCCTGGCCGGCTATACACGGGTGAGCCTCACCCAGCCGGACCTCGGCTACGAGCTGGCACAATCGGCTTACAACGCGCGGGACTTTGAGTCGGCGGTTACCCACCTCTCGGACTGGGTCTCGGAAGACAAGGATACGTTCAAACAAGCCACCGCGTTGTTCCAGCTGGGTGTCGCTCACACCGAGCTCAAGCAGCACGCGGCGGCAGTGCAGGTTCACGAACGCCTGCGCTTCGAGTATCCCAACGTGAACTACGGCCCGGCCGCGCTTTTTCACTTGGCGGGCAATTACCGGGCGCTCGGACTCCAGGACAAATCCGATAAAATGGCAGCACTACTCAAGCGCGACCATGAGGATACAGACTGGATGAAAAGCCTGGAGAGGGCCCAGGCCAATTGGCATAAAGAAGGGGCCAGCACCGGCGGCAAATAACCCCCTGCTGGGCGAGCTCAAGGCTTAGGATCCGAAACAGGCTGGCTGACCAAAAACTCTGCACTCAAAGTTACGTAAGTCGCTTCCTCGGCAGCAGGCTGCGCCGGAGCACTCGCCGCGACAGTCGAACTATCGGCCGCGGCCACATTGCCGGCACTGGTATCAAAGCCCAGGCGAGCCTGCAGGCAAGCGCCCAACCACGGCGAGCCATCCTTCGGCGGCCGGCACTGTTCTCCCGGACAGTTTGTCCACAAAAGCGGTGCCGCCGCAGTACCCCCGATGACCACCTGGCAGAACCTGCCCCCCATCGTCAGCAGCTGGAGCGAAAGGCGCTTGTCCACTACCCTCATAGCCTCGTCGCGCAGAGACCGGGCCAAGCCCTCTTCATCGGTCGCTTCGCCATAAGCTTGCAGCACGCTCTGTAACAGGGGATCGACCAGGACGACAAAGCGCGGATCCTCTACCGACGGAACTGGTTCAGTTTCGCTCTCTGCCGAGGGCGCGCTGACATCAACGAGGTGACGAAAGAAAAAGTCGGTCGAAGGAGGATCCTTTTCCACCCAGGAGGGAACGGGCCAGGGGACGTGAGGCGGCGACTCCCCCGAATAGAGCGGTGTCAGGTAGTAGTAATCTTTCTCGACCCTGTACACCCGGCAAAAGCCCACCCTGCCCCCGGATTGTCGTGCTTCCGGGCCGGCGGGGATCCAGTCGGTCCAGTCGCCGGGCTGTAATTGCCGCGCCGCCGCTGAAAGCCTTTCGGAGTCGCCATCGTAGGGCCAGGGCCAATCCCCGCGTCTGATCTCCTGCGCCGAAAGCCGACTCCCGGCGCTATCGCCAAGGTAGGAGCTTCCTGCTTCAGGGCAACTCTCCCCCGAGGCTCCTTGCCCAGCCCAGCCCTGGTCGCAGACGGCCAGGCCGAAACCGGGTTCGGTAAAGGCGATCGAGGGGAAACCATCCCCCACGACCTGGGACAGCACGGAGAGCTCCTGCCTCGCCGACAACCGCGACACCGTGGCCGAGTCAAGGCCGGGCAGTACGGCCAGGGAAACGTTCATGACGCCGTGGTCACGGAAGTAGAGCAGCGTCAGCCCACAGATGAGGAAGGCCAGCGAGACCGCCCTGCTCGCAGCCTTCAGCACCGTCCGCCTATTCTCAACCCTGTGTGCAAACTAGACATCCTCAAGACCCGTACCTACACTGGAACTTACACCGAGCCCGCAACGTGGTACAGCCAGCAACGTGGTACTGTCCGCGCGACCAAACATGCCGTCATCAACACCACCTTCGGTCCGAACGCGCCCAATCGACCCTCTTTTCTCAGTTGTCGTCCCGGTTTTCAACGAGGAAGCCTGTGTCGCAGAACTCGTCTCTCGGGTACGCAAAGCTTTCGAGGGCCTACGCCTCGAACTGATCCTGGTGAACGACGGGTCCTCTGACCACACCCTGGAAATGTTGCAGGAGGAATCGGAGTCTTCTGCCGACGTCCACTACCTTTCTTTCTCGCGCAACTTTGGCCATCAGCCTGCCCTTGCGGCGGGCATTGAACACGCCACGGGTGACGCCGTGATTTCACTTGATGGCGACCTCCAACATCCCCCCGAACTGATTCCACAACTCATAGAGCACTGGAGAGAAGGTTACGACATTGTCTACACCGTGCGCGTGGCCAATGAAGGCCACCGCCTCAAAGAGTTCGTGTCACGGAGTTTCTACCAGTTGCTGCGACGGATAAGCGGCGTTGACATCTCGCCGGGCACCGCGGATTTCAGATTACTCGATCGCAGGGCCGCCGACGCGTTGAAATCCTGCGCCGAGCACTTCATCTTCATAAGAGGCATGATCCCATGGCTGGGCTTCTCGAAGCTACCGGTGCCCTACGAAGCCCAGCCTCGCCACGGCGGCGAGACCAAGTATCTCACCGGCAGCATGATTCGTTTTGCCCTCGACGGCATCTTCGCGTTCTCCACCGTACCGCTGCGGCTGATCTCCTTACTGGGAGCACTGACGGTCGCCCTGGGTTTCCTCTACGGCCTCTACTCCCTGGGGGTGCGCCTGTTTACCTCCCAGGCCGAGGTTGGTTGGACCTCACTGGTGGTCGTCATCCTGATTTTCAGCGGAGCGCAGATGCTCAGCATCGGTATCCTCAGCGAGTACGTCGGCCGTATTTACGAAGAGGTCAAAAGCCGTCCTCGCTACGTAATAGCCGAAGCCAGTCCGGCGATGGAAAACCAACCATGAGGCGACTCCTGGCCCTGCTCGTGGCCTGCCTGTTGTGCGCGGGCTGCGGCGAGGGAACGCTCTGCTTCGGCTGCGGCCTCAACGACACTACCTCCACTACCAACACGACCAGCACATCCACGACCAGCACCACCACGACCTCGCCCTAGAAAATCCCCTCCACCAGCCGGAAACACCCGAACCGCGAGCCTCAGCCTGCGAAGAGGCCTGAGATCACCGGCCAGGTGTTCTGTAGCAGGATCACGCCCACCGCCACCGGGGCGAGGTACTTGATACAGAAGTGGAACATCTCAAAGCCCCTCCCGCTGCCACCCGCCGCGTAGAATTTTCGCGCTGCCGCCCTGTCCAGACTCCACCCGACAAACAGTGCCGTGCACAATCCGCCCACGGGCAACAACCAATTGCTGGCCAGGGCGTCCACGTGGTCGAGGAACCCCTCGCTGAGGGCGGAGGGCAAACCGAGGCAGAAGATAATCGCCCCGGCCCCCACCGAGGCCGTTACTCTTGAGAATTTGAACTCATCGACCAGGAAAGCAACGGCCACTTCGAGCAGGGAAACGGCCGAAGTAAGCGCCGCAAAGATCAACAGGAGAAAAAACAAGCTGGCAAGGAAAGCTGGCGCGGGCATCATGGCAAAGGCCTGCGGCAATGTGATGAAAACCAGGCCAGGGCCGGCCGAAGGTTCGAGGTTGAAGGTGAATACCAGCGGAAAAATAACCAGGCCGGCCAGGATGGCCAACGCAGTATCGGCAACGGCGATCATGGCAACCGAGCCGGGCAGACTTTCATCCTCACCAAGATAGCTACCGTAGGTAATCATCGCTCCCATGCCGAGGCTCAACGAAAAAAATGCCTGGCCCAGTGCCGCGAGAGCGCCCTGCCAGCCAAGCTCGGAGAAGCGGGGTCGCATGAAAAATTCCAGCCCCCTA
>CAUZFM010000034.1:0-27094 GCA_963579235.1 uncultured Binatia bacterium (SeqCode) | reverse complement strand
TGAGGACCGGAGGTGGACTGGGTGATGAAAGTAGGTGAGACCCGTGGCTGGTAGATCGAAAAGCAGGAATGTCTGAAGAGCAGGCCGACAGTAGCCGGGATAGTTTGTTCGCGAGGTGTTTTGGTTGCGGGCCGGAGAACGACAGCGGCCTGGGCCTGGCCTTCAAGCAGGAAGGCGGTGGCGTGGTTTGTCGCACGGCTATCGCCGAAAACTTCGTGGGCTACGAGGGCTTTGTCCACGGTGGAATTGTTTCTACCCTGCTCGACGAGGCCATGGGCTGGGCTGTATTCGAGGCACTGGGACGCTACGGGGTTACCCGTAAGCTTGCCGTGGAATTTCGTCGCCCGGTAATGGCCTCCACTGAACTGACCGTTTCGGCGCGGATCATTGAGCAGGAAGGTACGACGGTGGGAACAGAGGCCGCCATCAAGGATAGCCGCGGGAGAATTCTTGCCAGCGGCAGTGCGGAGTGGGTGCTCGTAAGAACGGCGCGCTCCAGGACGAGCAGGTGATGACTGCTGTTGAGGCAGAGTCTGCTGGCCTTTGCATTCTGGTCGGCGAGCCGGCCATCGTTGATCCGAGGGCCAGGAAGTTGGCCCTTGCGGCGCTGAACGGAGGCAATGTAGATACGGATCTCGCGGTCATGCGCGCTCCCGAAGCCACTGTTGCCCGGGCTGAAGCCGAGTTGCTGCAGGTCGGGATGTTCGGTGGAAACCGCTGCGCCTGGCTTCGAGGTTTTGATGCCAGCCTGGAACGAGAAGTAGACGACCTGCTCGAGCTTGTTGGGCGCGGCGTTCCCGCCGGTGCTTGCTTGCTGGTTACCGCCAGCGCGATTGATCGCCGCAGCAGGCTCTACAAGGCAGTCAAGGGGCTCGATGGTTTCGAAGACCTGAGGATCGCCGTCGACAGGGGCGGGAACCTTGAAGAAAATTCGGTACACGCACTGGTACGCGCGGAGTGCCGCCGTGCCGGCGTCGCGGAACCCTCGCGGGCGGTGCTTGCCCTGGTATACGATCGCGCGGGGAGTAACGAGGGCGTGTTGCTGGGCGAAGTTCAGAAACTCTGCCTGGCGGTGGACGAGGGCGGGGCGCTCGAGGTGGCCCAGGTGAGAGAGCTTATGTCCGATTACGCCCAGGCGGGCGTTTTCGGGCTGACCGATGCCCTTAGCAGGCGCGACGGCCCCGCGGCCCAGGCTGCGCTCGACGAGATGCTCGACCGGGGTCAGTTCCCCTTGATGATATGCGCGGCACTGGGAACCCACGTGGGCGCTCTTTACGAGGCTTCACGGCATCTCGGCCTGCTCAGCAGGCGCGATCTCGAGGGCAGCCCGGATGGGTTTTCCCGCTCGGCCTGGAAGTCCTTGCCCGCAGAGGTGCGCGACGGCTTTTCGTCACCCTGGCGTGCGTTTCACCAGTTCCAGGCGGCGGCGGCTTTCGGGCCGGGGGCCCTGGCTGCCCTGCACAGCGGTGTTTTGGAGCTGGACAGCGCCCTTAAATTGTCGCCACTGAGTGAAAGGATGCTCTTCGCAGGCTTCGTCTCCTCGGCCTGCAGGCATTAGCTCCTGCTCTCTCGCCCAGGGGAGGAAGAAGAACTGGGCGCTATTCTTTTTGATAACAGGAGATCCTGTGGTAGTTTGGCTTGAGGTCGTTGCCCTGGGACGGCCATGATTGCAGGAGGTGTGGATGAATCCTTCCCGTTTCGGGCTCTCGCGCCACCCGTTTGACCAACGGGGTGGAGCCGACGGTGGGCCGCTATCAGATGTCTGGGCCGCACTTGTTGCGGAGTTGAGAGCTGGCCTGCAGGCGCCACAGGGTATCACCCTGCTCATTGGTGAATCGGGCACGGGCAAGAGCACTCTTGTCCGTTCTCTCGATGAAAAATTTGGTGACCTCGCCCGGGTGGTCTACGTTCCCGGGGCGGGCCCCGGCCTCCGGCACCTGCTGGGCGAAGCCCTGACGGGCCTCGGCGTGGAACTGCCGGGCAATAGCGAGGCTGACCTGGTCGAGGCGCTGCAACAACAGGCGCAGGGCCTGGCCGACCGGCAGTGCGCCACCGTCATCATCATTGACGACGCCCAGGATCTACCAGCTAAGACCCTGGAGAGGCTGTCCACGCTGTTCGGCGACGATCCAGCTGATCACACGATGCTTCATGTCTTCCTCGTGGGCCGGCCTGAACTGCTTGATCGCCTGAACGCAGCCTCGGACCGCAGTGTTCTCAAGCAGCTGGTGCAGGTTTGCCGTATGGATCCTCTCGACACCGAGGAGTCGCTGGATTACATCCGTATGCGCGTTGAGGAAGTAGGCGGCTCAGTAGAGGGGCTGTTTTCGGCCGAAGCCCTGGGCAGTATCGTTGACCGTGCCGAAGGCATTCCCGGCCGTATAGACGAACTCTGCAGTCGTGCGCTCGAGTATCTCGAGGGCTCCGAGCCGGCGGGAATGGAGCAGGTCCAAGCATCGCTCGAAGATGGCAGGGGCCTTGAGTTGGAGCTCGAAGCAGAAACAATTGAGGAGACGGTTGGCGGGGGCAGGGCAGTTGAGCCCGCGTTGCCTGCGGCGCACGTGTTGGGCGAGGATTTCGGATTGGGTTCTGACGCGCAAAGCGCGCGGCCGCCGAAGGCTTCTCGACGTGGGGTCAGCGGCGTTTCGGAATCCGCGGATGAAGAAATCGGAGTGGTGGCCAATCGCCGTCGTCTCGGTTTGTGGGCCGTGGGGTTCTTTGCCTTGGTGGCAGGTCTGGCCGCAGCGCTGACCGGAAAAGGGCCGAGCGCCGACTCGATACGGATGGCCCTTGCGCCGGGCGGTCGCGATGACCCGTCGATCAGCGCCGACGGCAGTAAGGTTACGGCGGCTGGTTTGCATGAGCTGTCGAGGGTGGCAGTAGGTTCGGTGGGCAAGGTTGACCAGAGCATGGTGACCGCGGTGCCTGGACTGAAAGTGAAGCGTAACAGGGCAGCCGAGCTTAATGCGCGGCAGCGGCAGACTTTTGGCAAGCCGGTCAAGCCTGCAGAGAGTGTGGCCAAGGCATCGCCCATGGTTAGTGAAATCGACAAGGCGGCGCTTGCGGTCGCCAGCATCGCGCCGGTAGCAGCAAGCCCGACCAGGGAGCCTGCTCGAGTTGCGCCGGTCGTTGTTGCACCGGTCGTTGTTGCGCCGGTCGTTGTTGCGCCGGTCGTTGTTGCGCCGGTAGCCGTAAAACAGGAAGCGCCTGCTGCTCCGCTTGCGGTCGCTACATCCTCGCTTGGCAGGGCCAAAGCCGAGCCCCGGGTCGCGGCCATTAAATTGGCGCCAGCCACTTTGCCGGTGGAGCCGCCACCGCTTGCGCTGGTCTCGCGGCCGGTGGTGAAAAGGCATATCGCGCAACAAGCGCTTAAGTCTGTTCCTGTAAGGAGGGCTCCCGTCGCAGCGGTTCCGGGGCCCGTGGCTATGATACCGGCCAGTTACTACGGCTTACAACTGGGGGCCTTCTCGTCTGCTGCCAACGCCCAGGCGCTTCGCGGCAGGGCATCCCGAGTGACTGGCGATGTTCACCTCGTTGAAGTCAGTCGCGGGGGCACAAGTCTCTACCGAGTGGTTGCGGGGCGTTACCAGACACAGGCGGCAGCGGGGCGGGCGAAAACAGCGCTCGCGGCTGCGGGGCTTGAATCTTTCGTCAAGCGTTTCGGCTCGAGTCTTAACTGAACCTTCGGTGGCCTGATCGGGCCATAATGCAAGTCCGGGGTCTGGGGTGGCGGAAATGCACTGCCGGTTATACAGGCGTGGGCCAGCCCGAGCCCCGACCCAATGCTTTGTCCTCGTCTTTGTTAAGCTGGGCCAAACCCCTTAAATACGGGCGGTTCTTGCTGGCCGGGTGGCGCATACGGTGGCTCTGCATCGGTGTCTGCGGCGTCGCCGTGAGCTAGTGTGCTGGCATCCCTCTTGCCTATAAAAAGCGTCGCCCGACCGGGCGAACTTTGCCTGAGGGAGCCCAGATGATTATCGACAACGAATCCTTTACCCAGATCGCGCTTCACGTCAGGAGGGCCTCGGACAGCCTCTTGACCGCCGCGAAAAATCTAGCCGATTTCAGTACTGAGGAAAACCACGAGGAAGAAACCCTGGGGCTCAACTCTACCGTGGAATCGCTGGTGTCCATGAACGAGGAGTTCATAGTCCTCGAGCAGCTGTTGCGTGCCCTGTGGGACGCAAACCGGCAAGAGCAAGAACTAATCAGCTGAACCGACTGTCTCGCATCCGTAACCGGCGGCGTTTACTGTCATTGTTGTTCGAGGTCTCGCGGCTCCACTGGCCGCTGGCGGCTGCTGAGTGTAGACTGTGTGCACCGAGGTGGTCTTCCCTGATCTCCCGCGGGCTGCCAGGTGGAATACTTTATCTCGTCCGAGTTCTTTGTGGGCCAGGCAGCCTGGCTGCTGCTGGCTGTAACCGCGGCGTCCATCGCGGTGCTGGCTTTTGGTGCCGACCGACTGGTTGACGGGGCATCGGGACTCGCGGCCGGCTTCGGGATACCCAAGATCGTTGTTGCCGCGACCGTGGTCTCGCTGGGAACTACCAGTCCCGAGTGTGCAGTGTCGGTGATCGCCGCCTGGTCGGGCGAGCCCGGACTGGCCCTTGGTAACGCCATCGGTTCGGTAGTGACCGACACCGGTTTGATATTCGGGCTTGGCTGCCTCCTGGCAACGCTGCCGGCTGACCGGAAACTTCTCAACAGGCAGGGGTGGTTCCAGGCCGGGTCGGCTCTTGTCCTGGCGCTGCTGTGCTACGGGTCGTTGATTGCTTCGGGGCCATCCGCGGTTCTCGGCAGGGGCGCAGGCCTGTTGCTTACCGCTTTGCTCGTTGCCTACCTGTACTTGTCGGTACACTGGAGTCGCAGTGACCGGGGGGTTGTTGACGTGGCTGGCGACTCGTCAACGGACGAACCAATCCAGGCTGACTCGACAGCGCCCGTCGGCAAGCTGCTGGCCATGTTCGGCCTGGGCCTGTTGGTGGTCGTGTTCTGCAGCCAGGTGCTCGTTCTCGCGGTTTCTGAGTTGGCCGTACAGGCCGGCGTCTCTAAACTGGTCATTGCCGGCACGCTGGTCGCGTTCGGGACTTCGCTGCCCGAACTGGTCGTGGGCCTGAGTGCGGTACGCAAGGGGCACCCCGAAATCCTCGTGGGAACCGTCATAGGTGCCGACGTGCTCAACGTGCTGTTCGTTGTTGGAGCCTCGGCCCTGGCGGCTCCCCTGCCACTGCTAGAGACAGGCGCTGAATTCCCGGCCTTACTGTTCTACCTGCATATTCCGGCCATGCTGCTTATGCTGGGTTGGTTCAGGTTCTGCGTGGGCAGGGCGAGTCAGAGTGGGGGCTTCAGCCGTTGGATGGGTGCCCCGCTGTTGGCCGGGTGGGTATTTTACGTAGCCGTACAGGCCTGGTTGGGCGCGGCGGCCTGAGTACTCAGCTGACGCGGGTAAGCAGTCCGCCGGCAAGGTCGGCAAGGCGCTGGCTGAAAATCGATTCGGGCAACCCGCCTATTGTCTCCAGCGCTGATTCTACGTGTCCAGCGGCCAGCGAGCGTACTCGCGAGATCACGTCGCCGCTGCGTATGGCCGATAGCGCGGTTTCAACTTCGGCGTCCGAAGCACTATCGTTTGTGAACGCGTGACGCACGGCCGCGTCGTCGAGAGCCCAGACCGTGGGTAGGGAGGGGTTGCCGTCGCGTAGGTCGGTGCCCAGCATCTTGCCGGTCTTTTCGGTGTCGCCTTCGACGTCGAGGATGTCATCGACCATTTGGAAAGCGAGGCCTATGTCTTTTCCACAATCCCCCATTCTCTCGATTTCTTCTTCGTTCTGACCGGCGAGGAAAGACGCGATTCGTGTCCCCGCGCGAAACAATGACGCCGTCTTGCGATCGATTATTTCGAGGTAGTGGTCAACGGTCACGGCTTCGTTGCGACGGTAACGAGCCTGCATGATTTCGCCTTCCGTCAGCTGCACGCAGGCGCCGGCAGCCCAGGCGACGATGCGTTCTTCAAAACGGCCGCAAACATCGAAGGCCCTGCAGAACAGAAAATCGCCCGCCACCAGGGTGTCGGCCAGTCCGTAGCGCAGGTAGGCTGCTTCTTTGCCGCGACGAGTGGAGTTGGCGTCAATGATGTCGTCGTGGAGCAGGGTGGCCGTGTGTATGAGTTCGAGTGCTACTGAAAGGTCGATAACGTCGGTGGGGTCGTCACCCCCGCAGGCCCGGAACGTGAGTAGCGCTACCGCCGGTCGTACGCGCTTGCCGCCGGCGTTGATCAGGTAATCCGAAACCTCGGAAAGGCGCGGTTCCTGTGATCCGATCACCTCGGCTATGCGTTTTTCGACGCGCTCGAGATCTTCGCGCAAGAGGCGATCTTGTTCTATGGGGCTGTGCTGGGTAACTGACACCGGCCGATTAGTCGTCTTCCGTTAAGGCGTGAGCGCCCCCGGCAGCGCAGGATTCCTTCATATCCAAAAGCATGTCAAGACAGCCACTTTACAGTTTCTCGCTACTGTGGCAGCTTCGGCGACAGCTCGGGAGGGCGACTGTTGTTATGGCGACCAAAATAACCGACGAGTGCATCAACTGTGGGGCCTGCGAGCCTGAGTGTCCGAACACCGCGATCTACGAAGGCGGGATCGAGTGGGAAGACAAGGGCGAAATGAAGGCCGCGATAGACGAGGACGTTTATTACATCGTCCCCGGCAAGTGCACCGAGTGTGTTGGCTTTTTTGACCAGGAGCAGTGCGCCGCTGTATGTCCTGTAGACTGCTGCATACCCGACCCGGACATCCCGGAGACCGAGGAAGCACTCCTCGAGAGGGTCAAGGTCCTGCACCCGGACGTGGACATTCCGGACCCACCGCCTTCTCGTTTCAGGACCTGACCACAGGGCATGGCTCGATCCGGAGATAAGACTGGGGGTTCGTCCTGGTCTCGCCTCGTAATTGCGCTGCTGCTGTCGGTGCTTTTCCTGTATTTGGCGTTGCGCGGAGAGGACTGGCAGCGCGTTGGCCAAACCCTGCTGGAGGCCGACTACCGCTGGGTTCTTCCGATGGCAGGCATGGGCGTGTTCGCCCTTTTTGTTCGCACGCAACGCTGGCGACTGCTCCTGAACATTTCGTCGGGTAGGCAGTTGCCGCTTGCGCCGTTGTTCTCGGCTTCGGCCGTGGGTTTCATGTCCAACATGCTGCTGCCTTTTCGCGTTGGCGAGGTGATACGTCCTTGGCTTGCTTCGCGCAACACCGGGGTTCCAATGAGTATGGCCGTCGCCACGGTAGTACTCGAACGGGTGCTCGACCTGGTTGCCCTGCTGGGTTTTGCGTTGTTGCTGTTGGTCCAGCTCGACCTGCCCGCCGAGGTCGAGCTGTGGATACACGGAGCCGGTGTCGTGGCCCTTACCGCGGTCGTGCTTTTGGTCGTTGTACGATTCAACCGCGAGCGCATGCTGCCCCTTCTCGATCGAATCTGGGGCCTATTGCCGGTGAGAATTTCGCAGCCGCTCGTAAACCTAGAGCACCAGTTTATCGATGCGCTGGTAGCGGTAGGCGATCTTCGCACACTTCTCCTGCTGCTGGCCTGGTCGTTTTACGTGTGGATAGTTATCGCGGCTTCGTTTTCCCTGGGGTTCCCGGCCTTCGACCTTGAGATTCCGTACGTACAGGGCGGCGTCGGCGTGACGACGCTGGTAGCCCTTGCGGTCGCGGTTCCGTCGGCGCCGGGCTTCTGGGGGACCTTCGAGTACGGCAGCCGGCTGGCCCTTGAAAGCGTCTACGGCATACCCGCGGTTCTCGCGGTGGGCTACGCTTTCTTCACGCATTTCGTGCAGTTTTCGACTCAAGTCGTGTTAGGGCTTGTGTACCTGGTGAAAGAAGGGCTAAGCTTTGGCGAGTTGGGTCGCGTGGGTAAAACCAGTGTCCCCGGGCAAACAGGCGATGTATCTTCTCAATGATCGTAAACTGCTGCTCTGCGTAGGCGGCGGCATCGCCGCCTACAAGTGCGCCGAGCTCGTTCGCCTTCTCACGGGTGCCGGGGCCACGGTGCAGGTCGTCATGACCGGCGCAGCCGCCCGTTTCGTGTCGCCGCTCACCCTGCAGACGCTTTCGGGCAACCCGGTCGCCACCGACCTTCTCGACGCTTCGCAAGACGCCACTGTCGGCCACATTCGCTTGGCGGACGAAGCCGACGCAGTACTGGTGGCCCCCGCGACGGCGGATCTGCTCGCCCGGTTAGCCCTCGGCATTACCAACGACGTGGTGACGGCGGCCGTACTGGCCACCCGCGCTCCAGTGGTCATCGCACCGTCGATGAACGTGAACATGTACTCGCACCCGGCGGTGCGGGCCAACATCAAGACTCTCGAAGGATATGGCTACTCTGTGCTGGAACCAGACAGTGGCGAGCTCGCCTGCGGTTGGGAGGGGCTGGGCAGGTTGCCCGACCCCGAGGACCTCGCCGACGGCCTGGCGGCGTGTTTCGTCGAGCGCGATCTCGAGGGCATGTCGGTTCTCGTTTCCGCCGGCCCCAGCCGGGAAGCTCTCGACCCGGTGCGCTACATAAGCAACCGATCGAGCGGACGCATGGGCTACGCATTGGCGGCAGCCGCTCGAAGGCGAGGCGCCGCGGTGACGCTGGTCAGCGGCCCTTCGAGCCTGCGTTCTCCCAGGGATTGCTCGCTTGTCGATGTAGAGACCGCCGAAGACTTTCGCGAGCAGATGCTCGACCGGGCGGTTGACGCCGACGTGGTGATGATGGTCGCCGCCGTAGCGGATTACGCGCCCGCCACGGTAGCCAGGAACAAGATCAAGAAGGGGGATGCACAGATGCGCGTTGACCTTGTCAAAACCCCCGACGTTCTCTCGTTGCTAGGTGAGCGTGCGCGACGCCCGAACTCGGTACTGGTTGGGTTTGCTGCCGAGACCGAAAACATGGCTGCCAATGCCCTGGCCAAGCTGCAAAGGAAGAAGTTGGACCTCGTGGTGGCCAACGACGTGTCGGGAAAAGACGGTGGCTTCGACTCAACGGAGAACGCCGCGCTCATCATCGACCGTGACGGTAAGGACGAGAGTACCGGTTCCATGAGCAAGGATGAGCTTGCCGATCGCATACTCGACCGAGTCGTGGCCTTGCGGCAGCCGGCCGTTGCCTCCAGCGCTGGTGCGTAGAAGAACGCGCGGCTAGTCCATTTCGACAGGAATGCGGGGCGCGCGATTGATCAACCGCTGCATGATTCGTTCTTCTGCCTCCCGGTCGAGACTTCGGCTGCGGCGCAGTTTCCTGAGCTGCCGCCTCAAGCGGATACTTTGCTTGAGCATCTCGCTGCCCGTTGCGTCCAGCTCCTGGGTGAACGAACGTTTCTTGTGAACCAGCAGGTCCATGACGGCGTGAACGCAGGCGTGGTTGTAGCGATCCATGGTCGTACGGGACAGCGAGTATCGCGAACTGCGGTTGACCGTGTTGACCAGCAACTGCCACTGCTCGAGTTTGCTGATACCCATGAGCGAGTCGAAGATTTTCTTATTGGCCTTGAAAGAAAGCAGGGTGTGTTCGATCGTCTGCTCTACCAGCTCGTCGCAGTCCTCGTAAGTAAACTCGAGCACCTGCCTGGCGCGGCGCCAGTATCGAATTTGTTGCAGTCCGTCCATACGTGCTTCCCAGTAGGCATGTCCCGAAGTACGAGCACGAAAGCTGATCAGGGTGTGGATGGGCACGAAGTGGTTGTGAGACAGGATATCGGCCGCCAGGTGGGTCATGTAACCCCACGCGAAGGCTTTCTGTCCGTCTCCGCGAGCTTGGCGCACCAGTTCCCAGGCGACGGGCCAGCCGTGGCAGTGGGTAGCGAGCGACCTCGTGTACGCCTTTGCCTGTACGATATCGGCCCCGATACAACCGTAGAGGTAGCGGTTCTCGTTCGCCCCGATGATGGCTTGTAGGGCTGGGGGCAGGCTGGTAATATTCGCCAGCACCTGCGAGCCATGAACAATGTGGGTTATGGGGCCCCAGGCGAGCGCGCTATCGGGCAGACCCAGTATGGCCAGGAGCATGGCGACGATGGTGAACAAGGCAAGCATAGTGGGGGCCCGGCAACTGGCCAGCGATTACTTAAGTCGCGAGCTCGAGCTGGGTCTCCAGTTTCTCCCTGTCCCTGCGTCAAAGCCAGCCCTTGCGCCCACCCAGGCAAGGGTGACGGGGGCAACTGACCCGAGACCCCGGCTCGAGGGCGCGCCCGATAAGGATCGCCTGCTGCTGGAGCCCGAGGTGAGCGCTGCGAGTTCTTTGCTGGAGCTGGGGACTGTGCTGGGTGACTGCCAGCGCTGCAAGTTGGCCGGTGGGCGGCGCAGCATCGTCTTCGGCGTCGGCAACAGCGATGCCCGCTTGATGTTCGTCGGCGAAGCCCCCGGTGAGGACGAGGACCTGCAGGGCCTGCCCTTCGTGGGCAAAGCAGGGCAGTTGCTCGACAAGATCCTCAGCGCGGGTATGGGACTGAGTCGTGAGGAGGTCTACATCGCCAACGTCGTAAAGTGTCGGCCGCCGGAAAACCGGAATCCACAACCCGATGAAATCGTTGCCTGCGAGCCGTTTCTCTTGAAGCAGGTCGAAATCGTCAATCCCGAGGTCATAGTGACCCTCGGTGCCTTTGCGACCCAGGTCATGCTGCGAAACAGGGTTGCGATATCAAAGCAGAGAGGGCGTTGGCAGGACTACCACGGTGTGGCGCTGATGCCGACGTTTCACCCCGCTTACCTGCTGCGGGCGCCGTCTGAAAAGAGAGTCGTGTGGGGTGACATCAAGTTGGTGATGGCTCGCCTTGGCCTGGAGCAACGCTGATGGGCGAGCAGCGGATAAAAACCTCGCTTATTGGCCTTGCCGCGTTACTCCTCGTGTTGGTCGCGCCAACGTCTAACGGGGCCCCTGGAAGGGTGGTCTACCGTGCGGTGGTAGACGGACCCATCAGCCCGGCGGTGGCGGACTTTATAAAATCCTCGATCGAGCAGGCTCACGAAGCCGACGCGGCCCTGCTCATCATCCAGCTCGACACTCCCGGTGGCCTGCTCAATTCTACCAAGACCATCGCCAAGGACCTTCTCGCGTCACCGGTACCGGTGGCTGTCTGGGTTGCGCCCGGAGGTGCCGGGGCGATTTCGGCCGGCGTCTTCATAACCCTCGCTGCCCACGTGGCCGTGATGGCTCCAGGCACCACGATTGGCGCAGCCCACCCGGTTTCGGGACAGGGCGGTGACATTAAAGGCGACATGCGTGAGAAGGTCGAGAACTACGCCGTCTCGTTCGTCGAATCGATAGCGAACCGGCGCGGTCGTAACGTAGAGTGGGCGGAAAAAGCGGTGCGCGAGAGCGTCGCTATAACCGAAATCGAGGCCGTCGAACTGGGCGTGGTAGATTTCGCGGCCAGCGATATTGCCGAGCTGCTCCAGAAAGCGTCGGGCAAGGAGATCGAACTCGCTGGCGAGACGATTACGCTCGACCTGGCCTCTTTGGCCGACCTGCCCGGCGGGCCGCCGGTGCACGAGATCGAGATGACGCTGAGGCAGAAAGTACTCACCATCATCACCGACCCCAACATCGCTTACCTTCTCATGATGGCCGGCATGCTGGGTTTGTACATGGAGTTTTCTAACCCTGGTACGATCTTTCCCGGCGTGGCCGGGGCCATATGTCTGCTGCTGGCGTTGCTTGCGTCGCAGGTGCTGCCTATTAACTCCACCGGCGTGTTACTGCTGGTGCTGGGAATGGCTTTTCTCCTCGGGGAGTTGGTCATGCCGAGTTTTGGTGTGCTTGGTTTCGGCGGCATAATCGCGCTAACGCTCGGTTCGCTGTTCCTTTACACACCGGAGTCGAACCTGGCTGTAGACACGGGGCTTATCCTGGGAATGATGCTCACATTTGCTGCGGCCCTGTTCGTGGTCGTTGCGCTGCTTGTCAAAGACAGGCGCAGGCCGTCAACGACGGGAGCCGAGGGCCTGGTCGGAGAGATTGGCGTCGCCGCTGGTGATCTTCGCGAAGTTGGCACGGTGCGCGTGCACGGTGAACTTTGGCGGGCCAGGTGCGGACAGGAACTTGAGACAGGGACGAGAGTGAGGGTAGTGTCGATCGACGGTCTTGAGCTGACCGTTGTTGTTGATGAAAGCGGGTCGCAATAAGCCCGTAAGAGGAGAGCAATATGTTTGGTATTTATACGGCAGCCGCGGTCCTTGCGGCCCTGGCCAGTGGCTTCAAGGTAATGAAAGAATACGAGCGAGGGGTAGTGCTCAGGCTCGGCCGGCTGGTGTCCTACCGTGGCCCGGGGATCATCTACGTCATTCCCCTGATTGAGCGCATGGCGAGGGTCGACATGAGAACCATAACCATGGACGTACCGACCCAGGACGTCATTACCCGCGACAACGTGTCGGTCAAGGTAAACGCGGTCATGTACCTCCGGGTTATTGACCCCAACAAGGCCACCATGGAAGTAGAGGATTACCTCTACGCCACTTCCCAGCTGGCACAGACCACGCTGCGTAGTGTTTGCGGGACTGCAGAACTCGACGAGTTGCTGGCCGAGAGGGACCGCGTAAATCACCAGATACAGGAGATACTCGACGTGCAGACCGACCCCTGGGGCATCAAGGTCGTGAGCGTGGAGGTCAAGCACATCGACCTGCCCCACGACATGCAGCGGGCCATGGCCAAGCAGGCCGAGGCTGAGCGCGAGCGCCGGGCAAAGGTGATCAACGCTGAAGGAGAGTTCCAGGCTTCGGGACGTCTCGCCGAGGCCGCCGCGATTATCGGGAAAGAACCAGTAGCCATTCAGTTGCGCTTTCTGCAGACCCTTTCGGAACTTGCTTCTGAGAACAATTCGACAGTTATTCTGCCGGTACCCGTGGACCTGCTGGCGTCGTTGATGCCCTCAAAGAAGGAAACTACACCGGGCTGACCGGGCTTTGAAAGCAGCCCAACAACAGGACGGGTGCTCAAGCCCGGTGTTTGAGTACGAGCTCCCGGAAGAACTCGTTGCCCAGCATCCACCTGCCCGACGCAGTGATTCGCGACTGATGGTTGTTGATCGGCGTTCGGGCCGGATCAGCGATGCCGTGTTCAACGAGCTCGGGGATATGCTACGGCCGGGCGATACCCTGGTGCTCAATGATTCGCGGGTTTTTCCGGCTCGCCTTCTGACCCGCAGGGCCACCGGCGGTCGCGTTGAACTGCTTCTGCTTGAGCTGCCGCGCTCGGGACGCGCGCGTTCCATGTACAAGGCTTCGCGCCCATTACGCGAAGGGCAGCAGCTACTGCTCGAGAACGGAGGCAGAGTCAGCGTGGTAGGGCCGGTACAATCCGGGCGCTGTGTCGTTGATTTTGGAGGCGACGACGCTGCCAGCATCCTCGAGACCAACGGGCACGTACCGCTGCCGCCGTATATAAAGCGCCCAGCGGTGGCCGATGACAAGGAAAGGTATCAGACTGTTTACGCCGATAGGCAGGGCTCGGTCGCGGCACCGACGGCGGGCCTTCACTTCAGTAGCGGAATGCTCGCAGAACTTGGGGACCGGGGAATCCGCCGTTGCTCGCTTACCCTGCACGTGGGGCCGGCTACCTTTCTGCCTTTGCGCAACGACCTCGGGGACCCGGTTGCGCCCGAGGAAGAATGGTACGAGGTAGGAGAGGAAGCGGTGTCCGCGGTGCGTCGTTGTCGCAGCGATGGCGGCCGGCTGGTGGCGGTAGGTACCACCAGCGTTCGCACAATGGAGACGGTGGCTGACGGAGAGCGTGGGCTGCTCCGAGGCTCGGGCACCACGGGTTTGTTCATTTCGCCGGGATACCAGTTCGAAGTTGTAGACGCGCTCCTCACCAATTTCCATCTGCCGGGCACCAGCCTTCTTCAGTTGGTAGCGGCTTTCGCCGGACGCGAACTGGCCGCCCACGCGTACAACGAGGCAGTCAGACGTCGTTACCGTTTCTACAGCTACGGCGACGCCATGCTTGTACTCTAAGTACCTTGATTGATTTTGAAGCCAGCACGGCCAGCGATTGCGCGGGCCGCTCGGGAACCCTGAAGACAGAGCACGGCGATGTACCCACACCGCTGTTCATGCCGGTGGGCACGGCGGGGACGGTCAAGGGGTTGACGCCCGAGCAATTGAGTTCGGCCGGGGTCAAGATGCTGTTGGCTAATACGTACCACCTGCACCTCCGGCCGGGCGAGGGGTGTATCGAGTCCCTGGGGGGTCTGCATCGTTTCATGGCCTGGGACGGACCTGTCCTGACCGACAGCGGAGGATACCAGGTGTTCAGCCTGGGAAAGAACGTCAAGGTCGACGAAGCGGGCGCGGTGTTTCGTTCTCACATAGATGGCTCGAAGGTCCACTTTACGCCCGAGTCGGTAGCCCGTACGCAGCGAGCGCTGGGCGTAGACGTGGCGATGGTTTTCGACGTTGTGACCGGCAACGGCTCTGACAGGCAAGCAGCCGAAGCTGCTGCCGGTCGGACCCTCAGGTGGGCGGCGCGAAGCAGGGAGGTACCGATCGACGATCGGCCGGCCGCTACTTTCGGCATAATGCAGGGGGGGCTTTTCGAGGACATCCGCCGGGAGAATGCGGCGGGCCTGCTGGATCTCGATTTTCCCGGCTACGCAGTCGGTGGTCTGTCGGTTGGCGAGGAACGAGAAAAAACCATGCACATGGCCGAGTACAGCGTCGGCCTCCTGCCCGCCGACAAGCCGCGCTACATGATGGGCATGGGTACTCCCGAGCAGCTGGTCGCATTGTGTGGCATGGGTTACGACATGTTTGACTGCGTTCTGCCCACTCGCAACGCACGCAATTGCACGCTGTTTACGTCCCGGGGAATCGTAGCGATACGAAATTCTCGCTACGCAAACGACCCTGACCCCGTGGATCCTCGTTGTTCGTGCTACACTTGCAGTAACTTTTCCGCGGCTTATCTGAACCATCTGGCAAAGAGGCGTGAAATGCTGGGCGCTACACTGGCAAGTCTGCACAATGTTGCGTTCTACCAGAATCTGGTAGAGGAGATCAGGGGAGCGCTTGCGGCGGGGACATACGCAAAATTCGCCGAGAATTTCTTTGCGCGATACCGAGGGGAAAAATAGTAAATGGACGATTTGATGTTTGAAGGGCTGCTACTGGCCCAGGCTGGGGGACAGCCAGGAGGAGTCCAGGCATTTCTGCCGCTCATCCTCATTCTCGCGGTTTTTTATTTTCTCCTTGTGAGGCCGCAGCAGAAACGCGCCAAAGAACATCAGGCCATGGTCGATAACCTTAAGCGTGGCGATCAGGTGATTACCTCCGGGGGGCTCTACGGCCGCCTGGTCGAGGTTAGCGATGGCGTGGTCACCCTCGAGGTGGCTTCTAACGTGAGGGTGAAGTTCCAGCGCAGCCAGATCGGCGAGCTGGCCAAGGATGACAAGAAGGAGGGGAAGGAGTGAATCGCGGACTAGCCTGGCGCGCCGGCGCTGTCTTTTCATCGTTAACCCTGTCTTTGTTTTTTCTGTTTCCGGGCATGGTCGGCGAGCTGCCGTCGTGGTGGCCCGGTGCATTTCCTTCCGAGTCCATACGCCTGGGTCTGGACCTGCAGGGTGGCATCCACCTGGTACTCGAGGTGGATACTGATAAGGCCGTCGTCAACCAGGTGGACTTTCTCTCGCAGCAGCTCAAGCGTGAGCTTCGAGACGAGGAGATAGCGACCAGGGACTGGACAGTGGACGGTGACACGGGCTTTTCGTTTGACCTCGTGAGTCGCTCCAAGCGTGACAGGGTAGACAGCGTTATTGCAGACAGTTACGGCAACGTAGAAGCTGCTGCCGCCAACGACGGCCGACGCCTCTCTTATCGTTTCATCCAACCGGAAGTCGAGAACATCAAGCAGCTGGCTGTCGACCAAGCACTGGAGACCATCAGGAACCGGGTGGATGAATTCGGCGTTAACGAGCCGACCATTCAGAGAACGGGTAAGAACGGCATACTCATCCAACTGCCGGGTGTCCAGGACCCCGAGAGGGCCAAGACCCTGATCGGACGTACGGCTCAGCTCGAGTTTCTGCTCGTCGCCGACCAACCCGGTGAAGCGGGAGAGAAGATTCTTTCGGGCTTTGAGGTCGACCCACTTACGGGTGGGCGCTACGACGTGCAGTACAACCTGGACCCCGAGGTCATTATGACCGGTGAGGTCATCTCGGACGCCCGCCACAGGCCCGGCCAACTGGGCGACAGCCCTTACGTGCTGATCACCCTCAATGGGCACGGCGCGAGCATTTTCGAGAGGGTCACCCGCGAGAACGTGGGCCGACAGCTGGCAATTGTTCTCGACGGTAAGGTGCAGAGCGCGCCGGTGATCCGCGAGCGCATAGGAGGCGGGGTCGCGTCTATAACAGGAAACTTTACGCTCGACGAGGCCCGCGACCTGGCGATTGTTCTGCGGGCCGGTGCGCTGCCCGCACCGGTTACGATCGCAGAAGAACGCACGGTTGGTCCATCCCTGGGCCGCGACTCGATTGTCAACGGCAAGCGCTCGTTCATGCTTGGTGGCGTCATGGTGATCATCTTCATGATGGTTTACTACCGCTTTTCAGGTTTCCTCGCCGATCTTTCTTTGGTCCTGAACGTGGTTCTTCTTCTCGGTGTACTCGCAGGCTTCGAGGCCACTCTCACCTTGCCTGGTATCGCGGGAATCGTTCTGACGCTGGGCATGGCGGTTGACGCCAATGTTTTGATAAACGAAAGGGTTCGCGAAGAGTTACGCCAGGGGCAACCCACGCGCGCGGCCCTCGACGCGGGCTACAGCAGGGCCCTGCCAGCCATTCTCGACTCCAACCTGACAACCTTTTTGGCAGGCGTGATCCTCTTTCAGTTCGGCTCCGGGCCGATCAAAGGATTTGCCCTTACCCTGTGTGTGGGCATCGGCAGCACTATATTTTCGGCTGTCTTTGCCAGCCGCGTGTTTCACGACTTGACGATGGTTCGCTCGGGCAACCGGTCGTTGAGCATTTAGTCCGGCCTTCGAGCGGGAGAAGTCATGTTTGAGATCGTAAAGCCTGGGATTAATATCAACTTCATCAAGCTGAGACGTATTGCGTTCACATTCTCGGCCCTTGTCATCGGAGTTGGGCTGCTGTCGTTGTTGATGAAGGGTGGGCTGAATTACGGCATTGATTTTACCGGCGGGCTGATGGTGCACGTGGGTTTCGAAGAAGAAGTATCTATTGGCCAGGTGCGCGGTGCCGTTGACGACGTGGGCCTGGGCGATATCTCGGTCCAGGAGTTCGGTAACCAGGGGCACGAGTACCTGCTGCGAGTCCCGTCCGGGGATTCCAGTGTCGGTGGAGGACGCGCTGCTACGATCAAGGAAGCCCTTCGTGACTCCCTGGCAGGTTCAGGTTTCGAAGAACTACGCACCGAGATAGTGGGTCCTCGGGTAGGCAAGGAGCTCCGCCGTCGGGGTATCCTGTCGGTCTTGTTCGCGACCCTGATGATGGGTGCCTACATAGCCTTCCGATTTCAGCTCCGCTTTGGTGTTGGGGCCGGCATCGCGCTTCTGCACGACGTGCTGGTAACCATCGGGGCGCTTTCGCTCGCCAACGTAGAGATTGACCTCAGTGTCGTTGCGGGCCTACTGACGGTGGTGGGTTACTCGGTCAACGACACGGTGGTGGTGTCTGATAGGATCCGGGAAAACATGAAAAAGTTTTCCCGAGAGGACATGGCGTCTCTAATCAATACGAGCATCAACGAAACACTATCCCGCACCGTTTTGACCACCGGCACATCACTGATGGTGTTGTTTGCTCTGTTTTTCGTGGGTGGTGGAGTGATTCACGGTTTTGCCTACACCCTGATAATCGGCCTCTCTGTCGGAACGTATTCTTCTGTTTTTATTGCCAGCCCGGTCGTGGAATACATGAAGGGAGGGGCGCGCTGATTCCGGCTTCGGCACTGTGACGTATGGCTGATCTCCAACATCAGGACGTGGGCGTCCAGGAGCCCCATCGCAGCAGGTTGTATTCTGACTTGTCGGGCATGTACGACCGTGTTTTTACCCGGGTTTTTGCGTCACGTATTGAAACCGTCGTGTCCGGCCTGGGTATTGAACCAGGTGCTCGCGTACTTGAAGTAGGGGTAGGGACAGGCTTGTCCCTCGACTCTTATCCTAGTCACTGCCAGGTCACGGGCATCGACGTGTCAGAAGACATGCTCGAACTGGCTCGCAAGAAGTTGGATGCCGAAACTCACGCGCACATAAAACTTGAGTGCATGGACGCGATGGACCTACCCTTTGAAGACGGTTCTTTTGACTACGTGACCGCCTTCCATGTTGTCACCGTCGTGCCGGACCCGGCGCGACTCGTCCAGGAGATGGCCCGTATCTGCAAACCCAATGGCGACGTGGTCATCATCAACCATTTCAGCAGTCAACGTCGGGCTGTAAGAGCGGTCGTCAACATGGTAGACCCGCTCACCCGGCGACTGGGTTGGAGCACGCGCCTGGCACTCGATGAGGTCATTGGCAAGCCTAGCCTCAGGCTCAAGAACCGCTACAAGACCTCCCCGTGGTCCTTGTTTACGGTCGTAGAAGCCCGCAAGGAAGTAGACTTTTTGCCGGGTAGTTGAAGGCCCTCAGCGGCCTTCAGTGCCTGGTTTTCTCGCCATCGACCGGTAGTACTCCGCTGCGCATCAAGCGGTGGGTGTAACGATCGTTGCTACCCTCGGCCCAGGCTTTGTACAGGCGCATCCGCGATTCGGTATCATTGAAGATGGCTGAATCGGCTATGTGGGACAGGACCCTGACGTAGGCGTCGAAGTGTTGGCTCAGTTCCAGGTAAACGGGCGCGATCTCGCCTTCGCCACAACCGATTTTACGATCGAGGCTTCCGAGGTCGAGGTAGGCTCTACTTCCTATATCAAAAAAATACTCGGTCGTCGGCAAGCGCGATTCGAGGTGATCGAGGAAGATGCCCGAGAGAAAGAGCGAACTGTCCGCGAGGCTTTTGAGCTGTACGTAGCGTGTGACCGGGGTTTCGTTGCTCGTTTTCAGGAGTTCTACGCCGAAGACTTTTTCGAGTTCACCGGGAGTCGTGCGTACGAATCGCTGCAGCACAGTGACCAGGTAATAACCGGTCTCTTGCGGTGAGCTAACAGCTTCGCTCGTCATGGCCTCGACCACTAGATCGTGGAAGACCTCTCCAGTTGCTTGGCTTACCAGGTTGCTGTCTTTGTCTGCCATGCGAGCTCCTCTTCCGGTCTTACCTCGTTATAAGGGTACTCAGCCGTGGAGCATTTTGCTACGCTGAATTCTGCATTCCGAACAAAGGGGCGACGGGGTGGGAGCGCGATGACGCGCCGCGCAGGGGACTAAGGCCTTATCTTTCGCGGTTGCGGGCCAAGTAGTGGTCGGAAAGCAGGGGGAAAATAACCAGCGAAGCGCAGCGGGCAGGCGGCGTGTATCAGGGCGTCCCGCTGGGGGGGGACGATGCCTGCTCGGTAGTCGGAACAAAGAAAGTCAGGCCGCGGCCAAGCAGTTTCCAGAAACCACCCCTGCTGCTGCCCGACACCCAGGAGTTAGCGCCATCGTACAACGCAACGTCGTTAACCAGCTTGCCCAGGGTACCTTCACCCTGGTTTATCTTCGAGGTGATGGCGGCGATACTGGTCGATGTATGCCTGAAATTGTCGAGTGTTTCAGCGGCAAACTGCTCGTCGTGAGCAAGTCGGGCGAGGGTGCCTTTTCCTTCGTTGAGGCTGCCGGCAAAGTCCGCAACTTCGGCCGAGGCGTCTTCCAGGTTTTCGATAATGGCGTTGACGCGGCTGTCATCGGAGAGAAGCAAGCCCATGGTCCCCTCTCCCTCTTCAACCCTTGTGGCGAGACGATCTATCCTGGCGCTCGCAGATTCTAGGCTGGCGGCGGTGCTGTTAACATCTTCCATAAAGGAAAGCCCAAAATCCTTGTCGTTGATGAGGCGTCCTACCACGCCTTCTCCGGTCAGTACGTCGTTGAGTACTTGCCGCAGGAGGGCAGTTACTTCTATAGCGTTACTAACGACGTCACCGCTCTGTCCCAGGATGGATTCGTAATCAACCGGATCGACCGAACGGATGAGATTTCCGGGGATTAGAAGTTCCGCGTCAACGGAGCCCGCAGAAAGTTCCACGTACTTGTCGCCCAGCATGCCTTGCGTCTGTATTCGCCCGACCGTGTCTTGTCGTATTCGATTGGCCACCGAACTCGAGACCGATAACTGCACCTCCACGTACTGGGCCCGGGGGTCTTTGGGAAAGCGCATCTTTCTTACCGAGCCGACTGATACTCCGTTGAGAGCCACGGGGGCACCCTCCTGCAATCCGTTGGTTCGGGTAAACTCGATGCGGTAGTGGTCTTTCCCCTCCCAGAAGCGTTGCTCCTGTCCGACCAGAAAAACTGCGACCACGACTATCACGAGGGTGGTGATAGTGAGCGCGCCTACAGCAAAGGACTTATTGCCTGGGTCTTTCAATCTGGTGCCTGTTAACGAGGCCCCGGCCTAGCGGGGTCGGGGTAGAGAAATTCGCTTATCACGGGGTCCGAACTGGCGAACACTTCCTCTATTGTTCCGATTTCTCGTATCTTTCCATTGTACAGGAAGGCAATCTTGTCCGCGACATATCTTGCGGTATTCACATCGTGAGTAACCACCACCGAGCTTAGTCCCAGGCGGGCTTGCAGGTCCCGTAACAGGCTGTTTACCTGGTGCGCGGTGACCGGGTCCAGACCGGTGGTGGGCTCGTCATAGAGCAGCAGGTCAGGTTCGAGGGCGAGGGTGCGGGCAAGGGCTGCGCGTTTTCGCATGCCCCCACTCAGTTCGGAGGGCATACGATCTTCTGTGCCCTCCAGGCTCACGAAGGAGAGGAGCTCAGCAATGCGGTCCGCGCGGGCGTCACCCGGATAGAGACCGTAGCGCTCCAGCGGAAACGCGACGTTCTCGCCCACGGTGAGAGAATCAAACAGGGCACCCGCCTGGAAGAGCATTCCTATCCTGCGACGTACCGAGACAAGTTCCTTCTCGCTTTTGCCGCTGATTTCTTCACCGTCAAAAAACACGCTTCCCCTGTCGGGCCTGTAGAGCCCGTTCATGTGCTTGAGCAGTACGCTCTTACCACAGCCTGAGCGTCCCATGATGACCACTGTTTCCCCACGCTTGACGATAACGTCGGTGCCGATGAGCACCTCGAGTTCGCCAAAACCGCAGTACAGACCTCGACATTCAAGCAGTGTTTCAGGTCTACTCATGCGAACATCAACAGTGCCTTGCTAAGGAAGAAGTTGGTCACCAGCACTGTTATGGAGGCTTTGACCACAGTTGCGGTCGTGGCGTGGCCTACGCCGTCGGCGCCGCCCTGCGCCTTGAGTCCCTGGTGGCAGGCTATGGTCCCTATAATCGCGCCGAACACAGTGGCCTTGGCGAGGCTTCGCCACAGGTCCCCCAGGGTGAGAAACTGAACGAGGCTGGTGAAGTAAAATAAAGGAGACACCGACAGCTCGAGCCAGGCGATGATCATGCCCCCCAGTACGCCAACGAGATCGGCCATTGCTGTGAGCAGGGGCAGCATGATGATGATGGCCAACAGTCTCGGCACTACCAGGTGTTGGACAGGGTCGGTGCCGAGAGCTCTGAGCGCGTCTACCTGCTCGGTGACCTTCATGGTGCCCAGTTCGGCTGCCATGCCAGCACCCACGCGCCCACCAATCATCAGGGCGGTGAGAACGGGCCCGAGTTCGGAGATTATGGCGAAGCCGACCACGCGGCTGACGAAAATCTTGGCGCCGAAGGTGCTCAGAAACCAGCCCAGCTGAAGGGCCATGACCATACCGGTAAAAATCGCGGTGAGGTTTACGATCGAAAGAGAACGGACGCCCACTTCGTGCATCTGGCTGACCACCGCGGTTCTCGACGGAGGGTCGCGCAGGCCGGTGACCACCGCGTCGCGGAACAGCACAACCATTTCACCGAGTTGGGAGATCTTTTTACGCACGTCGAAAGGCCGCCGGTGCGGCGGCAGCCACCCATCAAGGGTACCACGACCGGGCACCGCGGGTGCAGGACTAAGCTGGACGGGGAAAAATCAGTCCTTGTCGTGGGCCGTATGCGCGTGTTCGCCGGCTCGTTGCATCTCGTCGATTACCGAAATATCGGCCATCCTAATTCCAATCAGGTAGGCCGATCGAGCAATCATGTGCGCGCCCACCGGGTTGGTCAGGGCCACGAAGAGCACCGTGAGTACCTCGGGCAGGATTCCGTGCCCGGCCTCCAGGGCATGCAAAGCCGACCCTGCGAGGACGCCGGCCGTACCCAGGGTAGTTGCCTTGGTGACCGCGTGCAGCCGAGAATAGACGTCGGGCATTCTCAACAGGCCCAGCGAAGCGGTTACTGTGAAGAATGTGCCGCAGACCAGTGCGATCGATATGAGAGTGTCAATCAACGGGCCGGCCCCTGACGAGATAACGCGCGAAGGCTACGGTGCCGAAAAAACTGACCACTGCCAAAGCCATCACCGTATCGGTGTAATCCCTGCTGTCAGCCAGGATGGCCCCGACTACCACCACGGCGAGTACCGAGGTCGTCATGGTGTCAGCGGCTACGACCCTGTCCGCTACGCTCGGTCCCCGGACCACCCGGTAGAGCGACACCAGCAAAGAAAGCGAAAGAAAAACCAGGCACCCGCTTGCTACCGACTCCAGCATTCTTCCAACTCCAGTAACCGCTTTTCGAAGGAGTTACGTATGCTGTCAGCAACTACTCCGGGTTCTTCTATGTCGAGCGCGTGGATGAAGAGCACCGTCCTGTCCTCGGATACTTCCAGGGTGAGCGTGCCCGGTGTGAGGGTAATGATGTTGGCAAGGGTGGTGATAGCAAGATCGGTTTTTAGCTCAGTGCGGTAAGCGATCAAACCTGGCCTGATGTGAAGCCGGGGGCTCAGTACGATCCTGGCCACACCCAGGTTTGAAACCAGGAGTTCACGAATGAAAGTCGCCAGCAGGCAGAGTAGTGACCAAGCGCTCTTCATCTTAAGCGAGCCTCAAGGACAACGGTTCCCCAGGCAGTCGGGTCGAGCAGCTGGGCGGCGGCGATTTCAACGTAGGGAAGTAACAGTGCGCCGCCGAAACCCAGTACGAGCGAGAGTGTCACCAGCGACGCGATGGCGAAAGTCCTCACCGGTTCCCCCGGTACAACAATGACGGTCTCTGTTTCTTCGCGCCAGAAAGCGTAGCGGTAAATTTTCATCATCGAGTAGAGAGTGAGAAAGCTCACCACTATACTGACCGCAACGAGTACGTAGTTGGCCGCTTCTAACCCCGAGCGCAGCAACATGAACTTGGCGACGAAGCCGCTCAGCGGTGGTGCACCGGCCAGTGCCAGGCCCGCAAACATGAACAAGGTGGCGAGCAGGGGCGAGCCGTCAGCCGCACCGCCGAGAGCCCTCAGGTTGGTCGTGCCGTAACGTTTTTCCACCGCTGCCGCTACGAGAAACAACGAGGTCTTCACGAGGATGTGGTGGATGATGTAGAAGATGCCACCGGCCAGGGCCAGGGGGGTGTAGATAGCGAGACCCATGATCATGTAGCCGACCTGGCTGACTATGTGGTAGGACAGGATACGCTTGAAGTCCCATTGCGACAGTGCGCCCAGTACGCCCAGCAGCATGGTCGCGCCGGCCACGAAGCAAAGTAAAGGCAGCACGAAACTCGAGGTCGGCGCGAAGAACAGCGTGACCGTACGAAAGAGCGCGTAGACTCCCACCTTGGTGAGGAGACCGCCGAACAGCCCCGAAATCACGGTGGGGGGGCCGTAGTAAGCCCGCGGCAGCCACACGTAGAGTGGAAACAGGGCGCCCTTGATACCGAAAACAACGAGAAAAATAACAGTTATCACCCCCGCCATCCCGGATTCGACCAGGGCGGGAAACTTAAAGACCAGGTCGGCCATGTTGAGCGTACCCGTGGCGCCGTAGATCAACGCGATCCCGATCAGGAACAGGGCCGAGGACAGCGCGTTGACGACCAGGTACTTGAACGTTTCCTGCAACTGGTAAGCCTGGCTACCCAGGGCCATCAAACCGTAAGAGCTGACCAGCAAGACTTCGAACCACACGAAGAGATTGAAAAGGTCTCCTGTCAAAAAGGCGCCGTTGACGCCCATGAGAAGAAATTGGAACAGGGGATAGAAAAAGTTTTTTTCAAGACGGTCGTCCAGGGACACACTGGCGAACAGCAGGGTCGCTGTAGAAACCACCATGGTCACTGCCACCATCAGCGCCGATAGCATGTCCACAGTGAAGACAATGCCGAAGGGGGCCGGCCAGTTACCGAACGCGAGAAGCTGAATGCCGTCCGCGCGCACGGTTTCTACCAGGGCCAGTGCTACGCCGAGAGACAGGATATTGGCCGAGATCGCTATCGCCCGCGACAGGGCAGGGCGCGCGTGTGTGAGTATGAGCAGCACGCCGGTAGCCATCGGGATCACAACGGGCAGCACGCAGAGGTTATTCATCATCCAGCCTTCCGTGCAGGTCTTCGAGGTCGTCGCTCAGCTGCGACTGGTAGCTGGCAAAGGCCAGCGTAAGCAGCAAAGCCGTTACCCCGAAGCCGATGACTATGGCGGTGAGTATAAGGGCCTGGGGCAAGGGGTCGACGATTGTCGCATTGCCTTGACCGAGGATAGGCGCAGCTCCTGCGCCCAGGCCACCGCTGGCCAGCAGCGCGAGGTTCACGCCGTTTGAAAGCAGTCCAAGCCCGATGATGATGCGCAGTAGCGTGCGGTCGAGTAAGAGATAGACACCGCAAGTGATGAACACGGCTATCACTGTGAGCACGGCAAAATGCATCAGCGTCTCTCCGTTAACGCGTACAGTACGGTCACAACGTTGCCCACCACGACTACGTAAACTCCTAGATCAAAGAGCGCGGCGCTTGCCAGCTCGATCGATCCCAGCAGTGGGAGATTGATGAAGCCGAAGCTGTGGGTGAAGAACGGCCAGCCCAGCAAGGTCGGTGCAAGCGCGGTGAGCAGGGCCAGGCCGAGTCCAGCCGCGACGACATAAAGGAAAGTCGGGCGGCCGGTTTTCCTGTTTCCGTGTCCGTGGACGAAAAGTCCCAGGAGAACGGCTACGGCGGTCACCAGGCCGGCAATAAACCCCCCGCCGGGGGCATTATGACCCTTGAGGAAAAGGACTACGGCGAAGAGGAAGAGGACCGGCCGCGTGATGCGAACGGCGGTGGCGAGTATCAGCGAATCGTTCACCTGCCCGCCTCTTTTTCGCTGAGCAGTTTGATTATGGCGTAGCAGGCGATAGCCGCCACTCCCAGTACTGTAATTTCACCCAGTGTGTCGAGGCCCCTGAAGTCGACCAGGATAACATTGACCACGTTGTGACCGCCGGCGGCGTCTACGCTCTTGTCGACAAAGTAGGACGAGATTGGTTCCGCTACTCGTTGGGAACGCGAGGCTGCGAGCAACAAGGCGGTTCCCAGTCCGGCCGCCACGGCGAGCAGCGCGTGCAGGGGGCGCGCTCTCCGGACACGATCAACCTGGTAGGGCGGCAGGAAAGCAAACACGGCCAGGAACAAAGGCACGGAGATCGTCTCGACCATGATCTGCGTGAGGGCAAGGTCAGGCGCAGCCGAAAGCGCGAACAAGAGTGCCAGCGAGAAACCGGACGCCCCCAGCGCGAGGATGGCCGCTAGTCGAGTACGCGCTCTGAGCGTAGCGAGTGCGGCCAGGATAGCTGTTGCACAGACAGCCAGGTCCCAGGGGCCCGCGTGACGGGAAGACCAGCCGTCGTGCATAACGAATCCCTGGCTCGCGACGACCACGGCGACACCGACGATAACAGTCAGCAGGATCACCGAACAGTAGCGCCAGAGAATTCCACTCATGTACGAGGCGGTAAGGCGTCGGGCCCGGGTTTCGAGTTGTTCAAGGGCATAGTCGTACACGCGGTCGGCCAGGAGAGTGGGGGCGGGAGGCACTCGCTTCTGCCACCAGCCCCACCACAGGGCCGCGCCCACCGAAATGGCGAAGGCACTGGCCCACAAGGAGGGCCCAACGCCGTGCCACACCGCGAAATGGCCCGTCACTGAGCTTCCGGTGGCGGCCAGGGTCGCCGCTGCCATCGGCGTTCCCACCAGCTGGTCGGGAAAAAACCCGAGGCCAACAGTCGCAGCGACCAGCAGTGCGGGCGGTAGCAACAGAGAAGGCGATGGGTCCTGCCCGCGCGGGCCGTCAGGCCTGCGTCCTGCAGCGAGGCCTGCCGCCAGCGCAAAGCAGTATGCAGCCGTCAGAACCGCGCCGGCCACTGCCAGCAAGGCCAACAAGGGGTGCCCGTCCAGCAGGTGATCGAGAAAAAGCTCTTTGGACACGAAACCACCCATGGGTGGTACACCGGCCATCGAAAGTGCCGCCAGGGCTATAAGCAGCCACGTGAAGGGCATGTTTCGCCTCAAGGGTCCCATCAAGGACAGGTCCCTGGTGTGCAGCTCGTGTTCGAGTACGCCGACGAGAAGGAACAACGCTCCCTTGAAGCAAGCGTGGTTGAGAAGGTGGAGGAGGCCAGCTGCCGTGGTGTCGGGCTCAGCAGGAGCGAGCAGCACCAGTATCAATCCTAGTTGGCTCACGGTCGAGAAGGCCAGCAAAGCCTTGAGGTCTTTCTGCCTCAGCGCCAGCCATCCACACCAGGTCATCGTGAGCAGGCCGAACAGGGACAGGGTGGGGGTCCAGAGGGGCACGACGCTAAGCAGTGGCCCGAGGCGGGCAACTAGAAACAAGCCGGCCTTGACCATGGTGGCGGCGTGTAAAAAAGCACTGACCGGTGTCGGCGCTTCCATGGCCGAAGGCAACCAGAGGTGGAAAGGCAGTTGGGCCGATTTCGTCACGACGCCGGCAATGATGAGGAGCGCAGCCGGAGTGGCCCAGGGACTCGCTGCCAGCAGCGCTCCCCGTTCGGCCAGAACGGCGATCTCGAAGCTGCCGCAGACGGTGCCGACCATGACAAAGCCCAGCAGCATCGCGAGTCCGCCGCTGCCGGTTACCACCAGTGCCTTGAGTGCCCCGTAA
>CAUZFM010000033.1:0-27533 GCA_963579235.1 uncultured Binatia bacterium (SeqCode) | reverse complement strand
CGCCTCACCAAGGCCAGCTCTAAGCTCGCCGTCTGGATTTAGCCGAATTGACTTCAGCGCCGCGGTGGCCCGGCGCAAGCCGCTCTCCCTGCGCTCAAGAGAGGCCAGCCGCTTGCCACTCAGGACGCCGATCGACCGCGCGTGGGCGGCGAGCCTGAGGTCCGCGTTGTCCTCTCTGAGCAGCAATCGATACTCGGCCCTCGAGGTGAACATACGGTAGGGTTCGCCCTCAACACCCCGGGTAACGAGATCGTCTATCATCACGCCAATGTATGCCTCATCGCGGGCCAGCAGCAGGGCATCGCTACCGGACACCAAGCGCACGGCGTTGATGCCCGCCATCAGGCCCTGGGCGGCGGCCTCTTCGTAGCCAGTTGTTCCGTTGATCTGACCGGCCAGGAACAGTCCGCCCAGCACCCGGGTCTCCAAGGACGGACCGAGCTGGGTGGGCTCCACGTAGTCGTACTCTATGGCGTAGCCCGGCCTGACAATGATGGCCTGCTCCAGCCCCTCGATGCTGCGCACGAACTGTTCCTGCACCTCCAGCGGCAAGGCGGTCGACAGCCCGTTCGGATAAACCTCGTCGCTGTCCAGGCCTTCAGGTTCAAGAAAGATCCGATGCGAATCCCGCTCGGGAAAGCGTACGACCTTGTCCTCCAGGGCCGGGCAGTAGCGAGGACCGCCGCAGTCTATCGTCCCGTTGTACATCGGTGATTTCTGGAGGTTATCACTTATGATGCGGTGCGTTATCGGGTTAGTCGCGGTAAGGTAGCAGCTCAACTGCCGCAGGGGAGGGACGATGTCGTCAAAAGAAAAAGTTGGCATGTCCGGGTCGCCCGGCTGCTCAACCAAACGATCCCAGGCTATGCTGCGCGCCGACAGCCGCGGGCAGGTACCCGTCTTCAACCTGCCGGTGAGCAGGCCGACATCGCGCAACGAAGCGCTCAGCCCGTGCGAGGCCCGGTCGCCGGCCCGACCGCCACTGCTCTGCCTATGGCCTTCGCGGATCAGCCCCTCGAGAAAAGTTCCCGTGGTAACGATCACAGCAGGCGCAAAGTAAGCTTGCCCGCCGCCGATCACCACGCCCTGCACCCGCCCAGCATCGTGCAGCAGTTCGGTGACCTCGCCTTCAAGCAGGGTAAGCCCTTGCGTGTCGCGGGCCACCTGCGTCATGCGGCGGCTGTAGAGCAGCTTGTCGGCCTGGGCGCGGGTGGCCTGCACCGCTGGACCCTTGCGCGTGTTCAAGCGGCGGAACTGTATGCCACACTCGTCAATAGCACGGCCCATCTCGCCACCGAGGGCATCGATCTCGCGCACCAGGTGGCCCTTGCCTATGCCGCCAATCGCCGGGTTACATGACATGCGCGCAAGTCGGTCTGAGTCCATGGTCACGAGCAGCGTGCGACAACCCGAACGCGCAGGCAGCAGCGCGGCTTCCATGCCGGCATGACCTGCGCCGATGACGATTACGTCATAATCTGTATCCCTGCTTCCCATTGTCTCAGCCGCCGTCTCTCTTACTTGCCCACGCAGAACTCAGAAAATATCACGTCCAGTATCTCTTCGTTATCCAAAACCTCGGTAAGCGCCGACAGCCCTTCGAGACCCTGCCGTAGCTCAAAGGCGAGCAACTCGCTACCGGCTCGGCCGCGCAACAGGCCACTGGCCTGCTGCAATGCGAGCGCCGCCTTTTCAAGCGAAACGCGGTGCCGTTCCCTGCCCATGAAGGCAGGTTGCCCGGGCTCGCCCAGTACACTGTTGAGCTTGTTGCGAACGGTCTCGGCCAGCTGCTCACAGCCTTCGCCCGACAGCGCCGACACCCCGAGCACCGGAGCTCCATCAGCGGCCTGCGACAGGCGCGCGCTGTCCAGTGAGCAACCGAGATCGAGCTTGTTGAGCAACAACAGGTCGGCTCCAGCAGCAAGCTCAATATTGGCCTCAAGCAGTTCAGGCCGCGAACCGTCCACTACCAACACGCGCAGGTCGGCCTCCTGCATCGCCTGTCGGCTACGCTCCGTGGCGGCACGGTCCAGGTCGGTCATATTCATGCTCGCGTCCCCGACCAGGTACTCGCCCAGGCCGGCGGTGTCGGTCATCACCAGCGCGAGGCCGGCAAGTTCAACGGTCTCCTGTACGCAATCGCGGGTGGTTCCGGGTTCGCTTGAGACGAGCACCCTGCCGTACCCGAGCAGGGCGTTGAAGAGACTGGACTTACCGGCATTGGGCAAGCCGTAGAGCACCAGTCGACAACCCTCGCGCAAGCGACGGCCGAGTGTGAAAGAGTCAAGCAACGAGGCCACTTCGGATTGCAGACCTGCCAGCGCCCGCAGCGACGCCTCGGGATCGGGTTCTCCGATTTCGTCTTCGCTGAAATCAACGTCGGCTTCGGCCGCCGCGAGCAGCCCGCACAGCTGCTCCCTGAGCGAAGCCAGCCTGGTCGACAGACCGCCCTGCAACTGCTCCCAAGCGGCTTCGGCGGCTAGCCCGGCAGGTGCGTTTATGAGATCGATCAAGGCCTCGGCCTGGCTCAGGTCCATACGGCCGTTGAGCACCGCCCTGCGTGTGAACTCGCCCCTGTCGGCAGGCCTGGCGCCGGCAGCGTGGACCGCGCCCATGATTCTCTCTACCACCACTGGCGAACCGTGGCACTGGATCTCCAGGCAGTCTTCGCCGGTAAAACTGCGGGGCCCCGGCATCACGACGCACAACACCTCGTCAATCGGGCGTCCGCTATCGGGGTCAACCGCGGTGCCGTGGCTGAGCTTCCAAGGCTCGAGGGGACGGTCGGGGGACGGTCGAAACACCGCCGCGGCTATGGCCGGTACCAGCGCCCCGCTGACCCTCACGATGGCTATCGCCGCTGTCCCGGCGGCCGTAGCGCAGGCAGCGATCGTGTCGGTCTTGTACAAGGGCGCCGTCCCGCTCAGGCAGCCACCGGAGCGGGAGCGTGACTGTCTATTTCCTGGTCCTGGCCGAACTCGCCTTCGCTGACCACGGCCTCATCCACAACCGGCAACATGCGTATCTTACGATAAAAGCCAGAGCCCAGTATGCGCAGCTTGAGACCCTCGATCTCGGCCAGTGCTCCCTGAAAAACCCGCCGGTCCGCCGGGCTCATGGCCGCCAGCTGAACGCCCTTTACGTCACTGATCACCTGCTCGGCCAGCCTGGCTGCAAGAACTTCAAGAACGGTGGCCCGAAGCGCGCGGTAATCGCCTATATCGACGGTGACGCGCAGGCGATCAGCCCGCTCGCCTGCGTGAATCATGCGGTTAAGCAAGTGCTCCAGCGCATCCAGGCACTGAGCCTCTGGGCCGACCAGCATGGCGTCGGTTTCGGACTTGACCCTCACCAGGACTTCGTTGCCGTCGTCTACAAGGCTGGCGCTCACCCGGCCCGAAAAACCCATGGAAGCGATCAACTGGCCCATGAGTTCGGCTCCGTGATCGCAGAGTTTTACTTTTTCTTCTTCGCTCAAGGCCGGCGAGGGGGGCTGCTTCTCCGGTTGCTTCTCGGGCTGTTTCTCCCTCTGGCCACTGGGTTGCTGGCCACTGGTTTGCTGGCCACTGGTTTGCTGGCTATCAGACTGCTGGCCGCCACCTTGACCACCGCGGCCCCTGCCGCGACGGCCACGCCGGCGCCCACTACCACTGCGGGCTTCCTGTTTGCCGCCCTGGTCCTGTTTGCCGCCCTGGTCCTGGTTACCGCCCTGGTCCTGGTTACCGCCCTGGCCCCGGTTGCCGCCCTGGCCAGAAGCGTTGCTGCCGCCCCCAGCCGAAGCTCCACCACCACGATTCCTGTTGTCGTCGCGCTTCTTCTCATCACGTCGCCCACGGCCACCGCCCTCTCGGCGATTGCCACCACGAGAAGCTCCACCATCACCTCCGTCACCACCACGACGACGTCCGCGCCGCCGACGTCCGCTCTGCTCGTCCATGTCGTAACTCTGGCCGTCCTCCATGACCCCCGGACGGGGCGTTGCCCGTACCTGGGCACGACGGGCGCCCACGCCAAGGAACCCCTTGCGCGGATGCCGCTGTATTTTTATCTCAACACGATCACGAGTCAGCCCAAGCTGATTAAGAGCCAACTGAATGGCTTCTTCGACCGTAACTCCCTGTACCTCGACGCTATCTGACATCGGCTTATTACTCCTCTGTCCGCTGCCGGTTGGTGTGGTACTGCTGCGCGATTGAAAGCAGATTATTAGTGAACCAGTACAACACCAGGCCGGAGGGAAAGTTTACAAACATGACTGTGAAGACGACGGGCATGAGCATCATCATCTTCTGCTGGGTGGGATCTCCCATGCTCGGGGTCATGCGCTGTTGGAGGACCATGCTGGCCCCCATGAACAGGGTCATGACCGGTATTCCGGCCGGGGAGACAAAAGGAATGGCCAGGCTACCGAGTCTGTCGGGCTGCGACAGGTCGGTCATCCAGCCTATGAAAGGGGCGTGACGTAGCTCAATTGCCTGCATAAGCGCGTTGTACAAGCCCAGGAACACGGGGATCTGCACCACCATCGGCAGGCAACCCGAAAGCGGGTTCACCTTGTGACGGCGATAGAGCTCCATCATTTCGCGATTGAGGGTCTCGCGATCATCTTTATACTTTTCCTGTATCTTCTTGAGCTCAGGCTGCACTTTCTGCATGGCCTTCATGGCGTGGGCCTGTCGCTTGTTGACGGGGTAGAACAGCACCCTCACGCCCAGCGTGAGCAGCAGTATAGCCACCCCGAAATTGCCCACGTAGCCCTCCAGAAAAATAAGCGCCTCGAGCATCGGGCGGGCTATGGCCGAGAACCAACCCAGGTCGATTGCCTCGTCGAGCGAATGGCCGACGTCTTCGAGCAGGTGCAGCCGCTTGGGCCCAACGAACATGCTCCAGGCCAGGCTGTCGGCGCCGTCCTCCCACAAGGTGACTTCGCCCAGGCCTGATCCCGCGGCAGCAACAAACCGCAGCGCGGTAGTTTCCGGCGGAAAAAATGCCGCCATGAAATAGTGGCTCGCGTAACCCGCCCAGGTAATCTGACCCAGCTGGATCAGGGGCTCTTCGAGCCCCGACGCCGCGTTTACCTCCAACTCACCGTCTATTAACCCCACCGGCCCTTCTGTCCCCGCAAAGCGGTTGGCCTGCTGGCCCAACTGCCGGGTCCAGGACAAGCCGGTTGAACGACTACCCTCGGCCTTTACCTCGAGCTCTATGTCGAGAACGTAAGAACCCCCGTGCAGGGTCACTCGCTTGGTGATCTCTTCGCCCGCCGGGCCCTGGCCACGCATGACCACTACCGCATCTGCCCCCAGCCTCTGCACGTCCAGTTCGTAGACAATATTGCGATCATCGCGCGGCTGGCCCTCGCCGTCGGTCCAGTAGGCACCAAGTGGCAACAGGCTACCGGCGGTTACCATGTCGAGCAGGTGACTATCGCCCGAGTTCGTTTCATTGAACTCTCTCAGCCTGTAGTGGCGCAGCCTGCCTCCCCGCGAAGTAAACACCGCCTCGACGAGATCGCTGGAAAACTCGGCCAGCTGCTCGACGCTTCCCGGCGTGAGATGAATGGGGTCGGCCAGCAGTCCGCGGGCTTCAACCGGGGGCAGCTTCAGTCCCGGCACCAGCGCCGTCGGCGACACCGGCAGCGGGATGACTGCTCCCGATAAATCACCGCCCGTGGGTGCGCTACCAAGGTCGGGTTGCAGCCTCCCCGCTTGCTGTTGCACGGGGGGAACCTGCGGTTGGGGCGCAAAAAGATACTGGTAGCCAACCAGGATCCCGACCGAAAGTATAAATGCTAGTAGTGCTCTCTGTTCCACCAAGCGGCCCCATTTTAAGGCCGCAACCTGGCTCTTGGTTTCAACCCACTGGGTCGTAACCCCCGTCGCTGAACGGGTGACAGCGGGCCAATCGCGACAGCGCTCGTGCGCTGCCTGAAATCGGTCCGTATCTATCTATCGCGGTCATGGCATAGGCGGAGCAACTAGGGTGGTAGCGACAACTGGGTCCGAGTAGCGGGGATAAAACGGCACGGTAGACGCGGATCACAAAGACCAGCGCAGCCGCTGTAAAAGCAGCCCAACTGGCACCGATAGCCGCCAGGCGGCCAAGCCCAGGCGCTGACGGATCGGCCATCACTGGCCCTCCGTCATTCGGTATTAATGCCCACGAGGGCCGCAAGTTCCGTTTCAACATCCCTGTAACTCAAGCTGTCAGCACCCGCTCTGGCTATGACTACGAAATCGTGAGCCGGCTGCAGTTTATTATAATTTAACCTGAAAAATTCTCTTACTCTTCGCTTAATACTGTTCCTTTTAACCGCCGAGCCTACTCTGCGACTCACCGTTATGCCCAGCCTGACGTCCTCCGTCGACCCGGGACAAGCGATCAAAACAAAATGCGGTCCTCTCTTACCGCGATTACCTCGCTGGATTCGCAGAAACTCCGCACGCTTGCGCAAACGACGAGTGCGGGGGTAAGTAAACCCCATGTGCCTGAGCCCCATATCCTTGAGACCCGTATCCCGTCGGCTTGTCAGCCCGCCTGTCAGCCCCTGGCCCGCTTGGGAGGGGTGGAGACCGCAAGGCGTTTGCGCCCCTTGGCGCGACGATTTCTGATCACGCTACGCCCGCCTGGAGATGACATACGCGCCCTGAACCCATGCCGCCGGCGGCGACTCTGATTGCTAGGTTGATAGGTTCTTTTCACGTATTCAGCTCCCGTATGGACCTTGCGCAGTGTTCCGCACAGCACCCAACCGGGCAAAGCTGTCACAGCAATTCTATCTTGTCAATTATACACGGCCCGGAGCAGCAGCGCAGTTATTCTATATTCCAGGGGTTTAGCGCCCCGGGACCGCTATCGCAGGGAGTCCGGGCTGAGGCCGAAGAGAATTCGGGAGCCCCCGCAGCCGGCTCAGTGAAACTCGGGCTTGAGACTGCGCCCGAGCAGCTCCAAGAGGGCCTGGGCCGGGGCCATGCCGTTGTAAAGCACCTCGTAGCAGGTCTCGACTATAGGCATTTCGACGCCGTGCCTGTCTGCCAGCATCTTGACCGAGCGCGTGTTGCGCACGCCCTCTACCACCATGCGCATGCTGCCCAGGATCTGCTCCACGTCCTCGCCGCGGCCTATTCGCAGGCCGAGCTGGCGGTTGCGGCTCAGGTCGCCCGTGCAGGTCAGCACCAGGTCGCCCAGACCCGACAAGCCCGACAGTGTTTCGGGGCGAGCGCCAAGCGCCGCGGCAAGGCGCTGCGTTTCGGCCAGGGCCCTGGTTATCGTCGCTGCCCGCGCGTTGTGTCCCAGGCCCAGCCCGTCGCCGGCCCCCGTGGCAATGGCAATGACGTTCTTCACCACGCCGCCCACCTCGACACCGATCACGTCGGTGCTGCTGTAGACCCTCAGGTTGAGAGACGCAAAGTTGTGCTGGATGCTCTCGGCGGTCTCCTGGTCAGCGGCCGCGGCTACCACCACGGTGGGCATTCCAGCTGCCACCTCGGTGGCGAAGCTTGGTCCTGACAGGACACCAACGCGCGGCATGACAGTGTTGCCGTCACCCTGTCGCTGCGCCGCGAGGCATTCGGCAATTACCACGGTCATGGTGGCACAGCTTTCGTCTTCGATGCCCTTGGATGCCGACACCACCACTGCGTCATCCTCGATCCACGGCGCCACCGCAGTCATGGTCTCGCGCATTGCGTGCGAGGGCACAACCGCCACCACGAGGCTGGCGCCGGCGAGCGCCTGCTCGGCATCACTGGTGGCCTTGAGATTTTCGTTGAGTTTCAGCCCGGGCAGGTAGACCGGGTTCTCGTGCCTGGCGTTGACCGCCGCTGCGACTTCTTTGCCCCGCGACCAGAGTACCGTTTCGTGACCGTTGCCCGCCAGCAGGCTGGCCAGGGCTGTTCCCCAGCTACCAGCCCCCAGCACCGCAGCCTTCACGGGCACGCCGCCTAGTCTCCGTCTTCCGGTGTTTCTTGATCGTCGATCGACTCGGTGCCGACCTCCGCCACCAGCGCCACCGAGGCCACGTGCTCGCCACTGCCACTGTCTACCTTCACCAGGCGCACGCCCTGGGTCTGGCGCCCGATGACGCGAATATCGCCCACGCCCATGCGAATGAGCTTGCCGCCGTCTGTTACCAGTACGACGTCCTCGTCAACATCGGCGATCTGCACCACTCCCACGACCTGGCCGGTCTTGGCTGTAACCTTCATGGTGTAAACACCCTTGGCACCGCGCTTCACCAGCCGGTAGGTCTCGATCCTGCTGCGCTTGCCGTATCCGTTGGCCGACACCGTGAGCAGCGTGGCTCCAGCCTCGATGACCTCCATCGACACCACGACGTCGCCCTTACCCAGGGTGGCTCCGCGCACTCCACCGGCCGTACGTCCCATCGAACGAACATCGGTCTCCTTGAAACGCACCAGCATTCCGTCGCGGGTGGACAGCGCCATTTCCTTGGAGCCGTTGGTGATGCGCACCGAGATCAACTCGTCGTTGCCCGCCAGGTTGATAGCCCTTATGCCGTTGGTCCGGGGACGCGAAAAATCCATCAGCGGCGTTTTTTTCACCGTCCCGGCCCGCGTCGCAAAGAACACGAACTGTTCCTTGGTGAACTCGCGCACCGCGAGAAACGCCGACAACTCCTCGCCGGGCTGAAGGGGCAACAGGTTCACTATCGCCTTGCCACGGGCCACGCGTCCGGCCTGCGGCAGCTCGTGGACCTTTCGCCAGTACACCCGCCCGCGGTTCGTGAAAAACATCAGGTAGGAGTGGGTGGAGGCTACGAACATGTGCTCGATGAAGTCCTCACCCTTGGTCCCGGCCCCGGTTTTACCGCGGCCACCCCGCCGCTGCTGCCTGTACAGCGAAGTCGCGTTGCGCTTGATGTAACCCTCGTGGGAGACGGTAACCACCATCTCTTCGTCCACGATCATGTCCTCGATGCCGATGTCGTCGGTAGCGTCGGCTATCTCGGTACGACGCTCGTCACCATATTTCAGCGCCAGCTCTTCGAGCTCGGTGGAAATAATCTTCAACACCTCGGCCTTGTCCGAGAGTATTTTCTTCAGCCGGCGTATCAGCGAACGAACTTCCTTGTGCTCTTCGAGAATCTTGCCGCGCTCGAGTCCGGTCAAGCGCTGCAGGCGCATGTCGAGGATGGCCTGGGCCTGCACCAATGACAGCTCAAACTTTTTGATCAGCTGCTCGCGTGCGGTAACGGCGTCCTTGGCCTTGCGGATGAGCTTGATGACCGCGTCGAGGTTGTCCAACGCGATCTTGAGACCGTCGAGTATGTGCAACCTCGCCTCGGCCTTGCGCAGGTCAAACGCGGTAGCCCGGGTAATCATCTCGTGCCGGTGATCAATAAAGTGAACCAGCGCCGACTTGAGATTGAGCACCTTGGGCACGCCATCCACCAGGGCGACCATGCGCACCGAGAAGGTCTGCTGCATCTGCGTGTGCTTGTAGAGGCTGTTGAGCACCACCAAGGGCACGGCGTCCTTCTTGAGCTCGATTACGATGCGCATGCCATCGCGATCCGACTCGTCGCGGAGGTCGGAGATACCCTCGATTTTCTTGGTGTTGACCAGCAGCGCAATCTTTTCGATCAGCGCCGACTTGTTCACCTGGTAGGGGATCTCATTGACCACGATGCGCGAGCGCCCGGTACGTGAATCGGTCTCGGTGCTGGCGTTGGCCCGTACCTGCAGTTTGGCCCGCCCGGTCTGGTAGGCTTCCTTGATGGGCCCCTTCCCGAATATGGTGGCGCCGGTAGGAAAATCCGGCCCCTTGACGTGCTTCATGAGCCCGTCGATCGAGATCTCGGGGTCGTCGATGAGGGCGCGCAGGGCCCCGCAGATTTCGCGCAGATTGTGGGGGGGGATCGACGTCGTCATACCCACCGCGATACCGGTCGCTCCGTTGATGAGCAGGTTGGGCACACGCGCAGGCATGACCGTGGGCTCGGCCGTGCTGCCATCGTAGTTGGGAATGAACTCGACGGTTTCCTTGTCGATGTCGACGAGCATTTCACCCGCCAGCCGCGACATGCGGATCTCGGTGTAACGCATGGCTGCAGCAGCGTCACCGTCTACCGAACCAAAGTTGCCCTGCCCGTCAACGAGCAGGTAGCGCAGCGAAAAATCCTGGGCCATGCGAACGATGGTGTCGTAAACCGCCTGGTCACCGTGCGGGTGGTATTTACCGATAACGTCACCGACCACGCGCGCTGATTTCTTCGGCGGCTTATTCCAGTCGTTGCTGAGATCGTGCATCGCGTAGAGCACGCGACGGTGTACGGGTTTCAATCCATCGCGCACGTCGGGTAGCGCACGACCGATGATGACGCTCATCGCGTAGTCCACGAAGGACGTACGCATCTCGTCCTTGATCTCTATGGGTAGCTCGGAGCGGCGTACGTTAGCTTCCATGCTTCATCCCGCTAGACGTCCAGATTGCGCACATCGAGCGCGTTGGCCTCGATGAACTCCCGGCGGATCTCCACGTTTTTGCCCATGCAGAGGCTGATCATGAAGTCAGCTCCCGCCGAGTCTTCCATGGCCACCTTGAGCAGCACCCTGCGCTCGGGGTCCATGGTGGTCTCCCACAACTGCTCAGGGTTCATTTCGCCCAGCCCCTTGTACCGCTGCACGACCAGGCCCTTTTCGGCCCCCTTCATGATCACGTCGTAGAGCTCGTTGAGGCTTGCCGCCTCGCTGGTGCCAGTTCCGTTCTCAATCTGGAAGGGTGCCTTGCCCAGCCCTTCGAGATCCCCCAGCAAGCGCGACAGCGTCGAGAACTCGGGCGACCCCAGCAACTCGGTGTCCACCATCGTGACCATCGAACGACCGTTGACGGTGGTGCTCACGACCATCCTCTCGCAACCGTGCTCGGGATCTTCCTCGCAAGTGACACGGTAGGGCGCAGACTCCGGGTGACGTTGATCGAGCTCGCTCTTGAGACGCTTGCCCACCTTGCGCAGAACTGTTTTCTTGCCCAGGCTTGCTACGCTGATTTCGCCGTCGCCAGCCACCGCACTTATGACCGCGCGATCGCGACGCTTCATCTCGAACACGTCGAGCAGGTCGCTTACACGCGTAAGCCTGGTGAGCGCCTTCGTCAGGGCCGCCGTTGTAATCGCTTTGCCGGTACCCTTGCCGCGTACCTTGAGGCCTTCCACCCCGAGCTCTATCAGGTGCGCGTCGAGCGCAGGCTGATCCTTAAGGTACTGCTCCTTGCTCGATTTCTTGACCCGAAACAACGGGGGCTGGGCGATGTACAGGTGGCCGCTTTCGATCAGGCGACGGTAGTTGCGAAAGAAAAACGTGAGCAGGAGCGTACGGATATGCAGGCCGTCTACGTCAGCATCGGTCATGATGATGACCTTGTGGTATCTCAGCTTGGACAGGTCATCGGCGTCTTCGCCCACACCCAGCCCCAGGGCCATCACCAGCAAACGTATGGCCTCAGACTGTAGCTGCTTGGCAACCGGCGCTTTCTCAATGTTGAGTATCTTGCCCCTGAGCGGAAGGATGGCCTGGTTGCGACGATCACGGCCCTGCTTGGCCGAGCCCCCGGCGGAATCTCCCTCGACTATGTAGAGCTCGCTCTCGGCGGGGTCGCGGCTCTGGCAATCGGCGAGTTTTCCGGGCAGGGCGCCAGACTCCAGCGCTCCCTTGCGACGAACCATGTCGCGGGCCTTACGCGAGGCGACCCGCCCACGGGCTGCGTCGAGACACTTGTTGACTATCGCCCGGGCGTCGCGGGGACTCTCTTCGAGGCAGGTAGCGAGAGTCTCGTTCACCAGGGTCGCTACCAGGCCGCGCACCTCGCTGTTGCCTAGCTTGGTCTTGGTCTGCCCTTCGAACTGTGGCTCGGGCACCTTGACCGATAACACCGCGGCCAACCCTTCACGCGAGTCTTCGCCTTCGATAGTTTCATCGCTTTTCTTGAGCAGGTTGTTGGCTACCGCATAAGCATTGAGGGTTCGCGTGAGCGCTGAGCGCAGGCCGGCCATGTGGGTGCCACCCTCGATGGTGTTGATGTTGTTGGCGAAGCTATAGACGTTCTGCGTGTAGCTGTCGTTCCACTGCAGGGCGATCTCGATTTCGACCCCCTTGCGCTCGCCGGTCAGGTAAACGATCTTGTTGTTCACCACCTCGTGGTCACGGTTGAGGTGCTCCACGAACGAGACGATTCCGCCCTCGTAGTAGAACGTTTCCATCTGGCCTTTTTCCCGTTCGTCCTCCAGGGTGATGCGCATGCCCCTGTTGAGGAAAGCCAGCTCGCGCAGCCGCTTGGCGAGGATGCCGTAGTTGAACACCTCCACCTCAAAAATACTGCTGTCGGGCTTGAAATTGACCGTGGTGCCCGACCTCTTGGTTTCGCCGACGGCCTTGAGTGCGCGTTTGCGGCTGCCGCGGCTGTACTCCTGCTGGTAGACCTTGCCGTCACGATAAATCTCTACCGCGAGATGTTCCGAAAGAGCGTTGACCACCGATACACCGACGCCGTGCAGACCACCCGAAACCTTGTAGGATCCCTTGTCGAACTTACCGCCGGCGTGCAGCTTGGTCATCACCACTTCTGCTGCCGACACGCCCTCGGTGGGGTGCTTGTCTACCGGGATACCGCGGCCGTTGTCGCTGACCGTGATGCTGTTGTCGACGTGGATCTCAACCACCACGGTGTCGCAGTAACCAGCCAGGGCCTCGTCGACGGAGTTATCAACAACCTCGAAAACCAGGTGGTGCAGGCCGCGCTCACTGGTGTCGCCAATGTACATGCCGGGCCGCTTACGGACCGCGTCCAGGCCCTCAAGGACTTTGATATTCTTGGCGGAATAGTCTCCCGCCGCGGCCTTCGTCCTGCTCGTGCCAGTCTTTTTTGTTGCTTTGGTCTTGCTCGCCATGCGGTAAGAAAATCCTGCTCCAGGAGGGTACGAACGCTTATCGAGGCGTGCCCGTCAGGCCCGCTTCGGACAGCGGGCGGTCAGCCCTCAAGGGGTCGAGCCGACACCGGCTAAAGTATCAATCAGGGCTCGGAAAGTAAAACGGGTATGCGGCTCTTCGCCCGCGAAAAACAAGGCCGAAATCAGCCGAGCCGGACCCCGGTATTATTCCGCGAGGGGATCTTTTTCGTTCCGACGGGCGAGCTTATATACGCATCGGCATAACGACGTAGCAGTAGCCCTTGTCGACTCCCCTGACGACACCAGGGCTGAGCTGATCCTTGAAAGAAATCTCCACTTTCTCGTTGTTCGGAAGCACGTTGAGAACATCGAGAAGGTAGCGGCTGTTAAAGCCGATTTCGATCTCGTCGCCCCCGTACTTAACCTTCACGTCTTCGCTGGCTTCGCCCAGGTCCGGGTTATTGGCCGACACCTCGAGAGAATTTTCCTGGACGCTGAACTTGATGCCGCGGGCCCGCTCACTCGAAAGCAAAGACACCCTGCGTACGGTCTGCAAGAGGCTGTCCCGCTCGGCTACCATCAGGTGCGGAACCTTTTTTGGAACGACCTGGTTGTAGTCAGGAAAATTACCCTCGACCAGGCGCATACTCATTATCGCGTGGCCAGCCTCGAGGAAGGCCTCGTTGCCGGTGATCGACAGCTTTACGTCTGCTTCCGGGTCCATATCAGTAAGTATCCTGGCGGTTTCATTGAGGCCCTTGCGGGGCAGGATTACCCCGGTAGGAATTTCACCGCTGCTGTTCTTTTTTTCTATCATGGCCAGGCGATGACCGTCGGTAGCCACCATTCTCAACAGGTCACCATTCGTGGCCGACTCCATGTAGATCCCCGCCAGGTTGGATCTTGTGTCATCGGTAGACACGGCAAAGATGGTTTTCTGTATCATGTCGAGAAGATCGTTGACCTTAAACGAAAGAACCGTCGTGTCGCTACCGTTTCCCGGTGAATCGGAGACCCCTGGATGATCGGAAGGGTCAATTCCCATCAGCTTGAAGTCCGAGCGACCGTAAGCCACTTCGACCCAGCTGTTCTTGAGAATCTTGATCTTGAGATCACTACCCTCGGGAGCCTCCCTGACGACTTCGAACAACTTGCGGGCCGATACAGCCACGACGCCGGGTTTTTTTACCTGGGCCGGGCAGGACTGGCGCAGCCCTATTTCAAGATCGCTGGCCAGGACGACCACAGAGTCTGAATCTGTTTCGATCACCAGGTTGGTGAGCACTGTCATCGAGTGTCTTCGGTCGACTACGCCCTGGCAGCGGCTGAGTACGGTAAGGAAGGATTCTCTTTCTAGGGTTATCTCCATGCGGACCTCTTCAGTAATAAAGGTATAGTCTTATCCTGTTACTGTTGTTAGATGCCAACTTTCGAGGGATAACCTCGTAAGTTGTTGTATTGATGTAATATTGTATGCACAGCAAGCATGTGCGCTTCCTGCTGACAGTGTGGGCGTAACTGCGTTTTTGGTGTCGGCCCTGCGATAGGCAAAATCTACGCACAGCCGAGCGCATAACTTATCCACAGCCTATCATCCTCGTCACGGTGTCGACCAGATCGCGAAAACGGGGGTCGTCACTACGCTTCTTTTCAACCACTCGGCAGGCGTGGACTACCGTTGAGTGGTCGCGGCCACCGAGGAACTCACCAATGCTGGGAAACGAAGCACCGGCGTGGTTGCGCATAATGAACATCGCGACCTGCCTTGCTTCGGCCACTTTTTTGGTGCGCCGGCGTGCCGCCAGTTCTCCGGGCCTGAGGCCGAAGTGGCGGCTGACCCCGGTGGCTATATCCTCGAGGCCGATTTCCTTGCGGGCATTGTTGGCACTGGTAGCGAGCAGTTCCTTGGCCAGGTCCAGTGTCAGTTCACAGCGGTTCAACGAAGCGTAAGCACTCAGGCGGGTGAGCGCGCCCTCGAGATCGCGAACGTTGGAGTCGATCTGGGCGGCCACGTAGCTCATCACCTCGTCGGGCACGCTGATGTGCTCGGCCTGGGATTTGCGCCGCAGGATAGCCACGCGGGTTTCGGCGTCCGGCGACTGGATGTCAGCCACGAGGCCCCAGCCGAAGCGGTTGCAGAGCCGTTCTTCAACACCCCTTATCTCGTTGGGAAACTTGTCCGAGGTCAGTACTATCTGCTTGCCGCTGTCATAGAGCGCGTTGAAGACGTGGAAGAATTCTTCCTGGGTACGCTCGCGGCCGGCGAGAAACTGTATGTCGTCGACCACGAGCACGTCCATGCGCCGAACGCGGTTTTTGAATTCCTGCGTGCGGTTGCGGGCTATGGCGTCGATGAGCTGGTTGGTGAAGCTATCGGTAGACAGGAACAACACCCGTGCGGTGGGGTCAGAGTCGACGATGGCGTTGCCGATGGCATTTGCCAGGTGAGTTTTGCCGAGTCCCACGCCACCAAAAATAAAGAAGGGGTTGTAGAGCGTGCCCGGCTGCCCAGCCACCGCGCGGGCGGCGGCATGTGCAAACTGGTTGCTGGGACCGACCACGAAGTTGTCGAAATCGTAGCGGTCAAGGAAGCCCCCGGGCCGTCGCGTCGGAGTTTTCCTGACCTTCTGGCTGGCCTTGGCCGGCTCGTCGACAAACAGGCTTCCCTGGGCCGGCTGCTCGTGGCAGACAAGGCGCATGGTGTTCTTCTGTCCACTGGCCTCGGTCCAGGCTGTGGATATCTGGTCGAGAAAGTTCTCCTCTATCCAGGACGCACACAGTTGGTTGGGGACAGTGATTTCCAGCGCCCCGTCGGGTGCCGGACGCGTATTCATGGGCTCAATCCAGGATTCGAAGTCCTCATCGGACACAACCCCCCTGAGCGAGCTAACAACTTGATTCCAAAGGGTTTTGAAGTTGGCCGACGGGGCGTTTTCCACAAGAGATACCAAACTTAGACACAGGGTTATCCACAGCTGTGGATAACTCGTATCGCGGGGCCGCGGTGGAACTTATCCACAGGGGCACCGATGGTTGCCAATAGGCCCAAACGCGTGGAGTTTCAAGAGCGGCGCGCAGCGCACGAGACAAGTATGCGAGAAACAAGCAGAGTTGAATGCAGGTTCGGTCGGTGCCATCGGTTGGTGTGAGCGGCACTCGCCACCGGGCAGGGCCGGAAGCCTGGGAGGATCAGCTGGAAATGGAAGCAAAGCCGGATTCGGCTGAACTGTTTGAACGTGCGTGCCGTTGCATGCCCGGCGGGGTCAACTCGCCGGTGAGGGCCTGGTCGGCGGTGGGCGGTGTTCCGCGCATCGTGGAGTCGGCGGCGGGTGTTGAACTCTGCGATGTTGATGGCTGTCGGTACCTGGACTTTACGGCCTCCTGGGGGCCGCTGATCGCCGGCCACGCGCACCCGCGGGTGGTCGAGGCGGTGTCAGCAGCACTGGAAAAGGGCAGCAGTTTCGGCGCCACAACGCGTGGCGAAATAGAGCTTGCGGAGCGCTTGTGCGGCCGGTTTTCCTCGCTGGAGAAGCTGCGCCTGGTCAGCTCCGGCACAGAGGCGACCATGAGCGCGTTGCGCCTGGCGCGGGCGGCCACCGGCCGCGACTCGGTGGTCAAGTTTGCCGGTTGTTATCATGGCCACAGCGACGGGCTGCTGGTGCGAGCGGGTTCGGGCGCCACCACCCTGGGTATTCCCGACAGCGCGGGTGTGCCGGCAGTCGTGGGCGGGCTTACGCGGGTGGCACGTTACAACGACCTCGAATCGGTGCGCGCGGCCTGCGACGGCGAGGTTGCCGCCGTCATCGTTGAGCCGGTGGCCGGGAACATGGGCGTGGTACCGCCGCGCGAAGGCTTTCTGGAGGGCCTGCGCGAGATAACCGAATCAACCGGGGCGCTGTTGATCTTCGACGAGGTGATAACCGGCTTGCGCCTGTCGCCCGGTGGATGGCAACAGTTGTCGGGGGTGACGCCCGACCTGACCTGCCTCGGCAAGGTGATAGGCGGCGGCCTGCCGGTGGGTGCCTACGGCGGGCGCGCCGACCTCATGGACCAGGTGGCACCCAACGGCCCGGTCTACCAGGCGGGCACCCTGTCGGGCAATCCCCTGGCCGTCGCCGCCGGCCTGGCCACCCTCGACCTGCTCGAGAAAGACGGCAGCTACGAAAGACTCGAGGAGCTTGGCAGGCGACTGGGCGACGGCTTGGCGCAGGCGGTGGCGGGCCACGGTTGCGTGCAGCGGGTCGGTTCGATGCTGACGCTGTTTTTTGGCGTCGCTGGCGTGGCCGATTACGACGACGCACTAAGCCTGGACGCCGATGCTTACGGGCGCTTCTTCCACGCGATGCTGGACCGCGGGGTGTGGCTCCCGCCGTCGGGGTACGAGGCCTGGTTCGTGTCGATGGTTCACAGCGATGAGCATGTCGACCGCACGGTCGAAGCTGCTGGCGCCGCGATGGCGGAGATCCTGTGAACGAGCCTGGCGTGAACGAGGACCGGGGCGGCTCGCTCAAGGCTCTCGGACTTGGCTGGAGCCTGGGCTGGCGCGTGGTGGCCGGTGCCCTGCTGGGCTACATGGCCGATGCTTACCTGGGCAGCGGGCCCTGGCTTGCGTTGCTGGGCGGGCTGGGGGCAATGGTAAGCGGCGTGCGCAACATGCTGTCCATGTTGCGCCCCGACCCAGCGCAGGACCCCGGGAGCGAGCGATGAAGGCACTTGATCTCGTAGAGCGCGATACGGCGTTGCTCGTGTTGGCGCTGGCCGTGGCCAGCTGGGTCGCCGGGCTCGGCAATGCCATCAGCGTGTTGCTGGGTGGCGGTTTCATGGTCATCAACTTTCGCGTGATACGGATGTTGGTCGCCCGGGCGCTCGGTGGCCGCAAGCAGGCCACGGCCGAGGGGGCAACCGGTAGAGCCGAGCCGCCGTCAGGGTGGCGAACCTGGCCATTGTTCGTTGGTAAGCTACTACTTGGAATTGCGCTTATAGCTGGTGTGCTGTACCAGTTTCCCGTTGAGCCGCTGTCGTTTGCTGCGGGTACGACCGCGCTCCTGCTGGTCATATCGCTGCGGGGAATCAGCGGTGGCCTGGCGGACGAAGCCGGCGCGAGCGAAAGTAGCCCGACGGAGAACTGACTTTGAACAGCAAAGCGAGAAGGACCACTGCCACGTCGCTGTTTATCGGCCTGGCTACTGCTTTCACGCTTGCCGTTGTCCTGGTAGAGCCGGCCCGCGCGTCGGGCGGAGTAACCTGGTTTGCTCTCATCCCCGGACTCAACACGATCTGGCCCCACACCGTGGGCGCCACCCTGGTATCGGTGCTACTGGTTTTGTTTGCCTGGGCCGCTGGACGGCAGCTCGAATCAGCGCGTGGGCGCGGCACGGCCCTCGTACCCGACGAGAATCTGAGCCTGCGCAACGCGGCCGAGCTCCTGGTCGGCGCCGTTCACTCGATGACCGAGGGTGTCCTGGGCAAATCGGGTAAGCAGTACGCGTCTCTCTTCGGCACATTTTTTATTTTCATACTGATGGCCAACCTGCTCGGTCTCGTGCCGGGGTTTACTCCGCCCACGGAGAACTTCAACATTACTTTTGCGTTGGGCATCGCGTCGTTTCTAGGTTTCAACGCCATCGGCATACGCCGACAGGGCCTGGTTAATTACGCCAAGCACTTCGTGGGCCCGGTGTGGTGGTTGGCGGTGCTCATGGTTCCGCTCGAACTCATAGACAACATGGTCCGCCCGGCCTCGCTGGCACTTCGACTCGCGGGCAACATGACCGGCGACCATCTCGTGCTGTCCATTTTCACCGATCTCACCAAGTTCGTGATTCCGGTGGCGTTCTATTTCCTGGGGGCTTTCGTGTCCCTGGTGCAGGCTTTCGTGTTCACCCTGCTTTCAATCATCTACGTGTCGCTGGCCGTTGGCCACGCCGACGAGCACTGATTGGGCGACTACTTTCAAGGGTGGAATTCGAAACAACTTCGTTGCGGTCGGTGGTTGATAGAGGAGTGGTTGGTAGAGGAAAGAGGATGGATGTCGGGCCGTCTAAACGCAGCGTGATAAGGAGAAAATAATGAAGAAGATGAAGACTTTCGTATATGCGGCAACTGCTTTCGTGACTGCTTCGCTGGTGGCTACACCGGCGATGGCTGCCGATGGCGGCGGTGGTGGCGGTGGAATGGTAGCGCTCGCGGCAGGCATCTGCATGGGCGTGGCGGCTTTTGGCGCGGCGCTCGGCCAGGGCCAGGCGGTGGCAGCGGCCATGGAGTCGATAGGGCGTAACCCCAACTCGGCCGACCGTATCCAGACACCGATGATCATCGGTATCGCTTTCATGGAAGCACTGGGCATTTACGCCCTGGTGGTTGCCTTCCTGCTGGTGGGCAAGATCTGACAGGCGGGATATTGTGATCTGGCCAACGGGCTTCTGTTGGCTGGTGAACGGGCGGGGATCGACAGCGGTCCCCGCCTTTTTTATGGGCCCTTCGCGGGCTATTGCCCGGCCGCTTCTATCTCGGCCCTGGTCGCCAGCGCCACCACCGAGTCGCAACGCTCCGCGAGGCGGGCCATCCCCTCGTTCTCCTGGCGGTCGACCACCGTGACGATGAGCGAGACCCGGCCGCCGGCTTCTTCCACGGCGTCGACGGCTTGGAGCGTTGAGCCACCGGTGGTGACCACGTCCTCCACGAGGGCGATGCGCGCTTCGGGTCGAAAACGACCGTCAAGTTTTGCCGCCGTGCCGTGATCCTTGACGTCACGGCGAACAAAGAAGCCATCCAGTGGCTGGCCCAGGCGAGCGGCCTCGCACAGCGCTACCGAAACCAGCGGTACTGCGCCTACCGCCATGCCGCCGACCAGTTCGACCCCGTTGGCAACCAGGACCTCGGCCACGGCCGTGCCCAGCAGGCCTGCTCCTTCGGAGGACATGACGGTCTGCTTTACGTCAACGTAGAAGTCGCTGGTCTGTCCCGAGGCCAGTGTGAAACTGCCACGTCGCCACGAGAGGCGGGCGAGCAGTGCCGCTACATCGGCCCGTGTGTTGGTCGCTTCGGCCATCGTTATCTATTCCTGCGTGCTGGGCGGCGTCAGCGCAAGTGGCGGCCGCCCGGCGTGCTATTTTTTGAGCAGGTTGCGGGCGATCACGATGCGCTGGATCTGCGAGGTGCCCTCGTAGATCTGCAGCAGCTTGGCGTCACGCATGAGTTTTTCTACGGGGTATTCTTTCATGTAGCCGTAGCCACCAAAAATCTGCACGGCATTGATCGCGATCTGCATGGTACGGTCGGCTCCGAAAGCCTTGGCGTAACTGGCCACTATCGAGGCCGGTTCGCCCTGGTCGATGCTCCAGGCCGCTTTCCACGTGAGCAGGCGCATGGCTTCCACTTCTATGGCCATGTCGGCGAGCATAAACTGTATGGCTTGGAAGTTGGCTATGGGCTCGCCGAACTGCTCGCGCTCGAGCGCGTAGTCGCGGCTCTCTTCGAGTGCCCGTCGGGCGATGCCTATACACATGGGGCCTATCTGCGGCCGCGTGCGGTCGAAGGTCTGCATGGCTATGCGGAAGCCCTCGCCCTCGTTTCCCACGAGCGCATCGAGGGGTACCCGCACCTGGTCAAAACTAATTTCAGCCGTATCCGAACAGCGCTGACCCAGTTTGCCTGTCATCTTGGTGGTCGTAATGCCGGGCGTGTCGGCCGGCACGACGAAACAGGCGATTCCACCGTGGCGTTCCGAAGCGTCGCGGGTGGCGAACACCGTGAACCAGTCTGCCTCGGTGCCGTTGGTTATGAAGTGTTTCACTCCCTCGAGTACGAAGTGGTCGCCGTCGCGCTTGTAGCGGGTCGTCATGCCGGCCACGTCGGACCCCGAGCCGGGTTCGGTCAGGGCATAACCCGCAAACTTGAAATCGCTGCAGAGGCCGCCCAGGAAGCGCTGCTTCTGCTCTTCACTACCGGCTATGAGCAGCGGCGTGGAGGCCAGTCCATTGGCCGTCATTATGGTACCGACACCCGAACAGCCGAAGTTGATTTCTTCCATCACCACGACCGTGTCGAGCACGCCGAGGCCCACCCCGCCGTACTCAACGGGGATCTCGAGGTTCATCAGGCCAACGTCCCAGGCCTTGCGCAGAACCTCTGTCGGGAACTCCTCGGCCTCGTCGTAACGTCCCGCTACGGGAATGATTTCTTTGGCCGTAAAATCTCTCGCGGTTTCGCGTAACTGCTTCTGTTCGTCGGTCAGGTCAAAGGCTATCAAGTGTTCCTCCAGCGTTCGCGTATCGCGATATGTAGCCGCGAACGCGTCGCGCTGTCCAGTGACCGGGGCAGAGCGGTACGTTTGCTGCGGTCGGCGGCGCGCGCTAATGCCGCAGCTGTGAAAGATGGCGATACTGTGGGGCCCGGGGAGGCACGATGGTCAACGATCGCGGTGCTGCTGGGGCTGGCCGCGGGCGTGTTCATGACCGCAGCCGGATTGATGACCGGGGGTTCGAGGCACGGCCCGGGGCTGGCGCCCGGCGTCGCGGCTACGGTGAACGGCAGGGAGCTTCTGGTCGAGGACCTGGAACGGCTGGCGGCCGGCCTGGCCGCCGAAGAGCGTGTCGTTACCCTCAAAGATCGGCAGAGAGTACTCGATCGCATGGTCGACGAGGCCTTGCTGCTGGGCAGGGCGGTCGAACTGGGCCTGGTCGGCCGCGACCCGGCGGCCCGCAAGGCACTGGTGTCGGCGGTGGTTGATTCGGTGGTGACCGACAGCAGCGACCTCGACCCAGGTGACAAGCAACTGCGGGAGTTTTTCGAAGACAACCGCGACTACTTCCGCTCCTCGCCGCGGTTGCTGGTCGAGCAGATGTTCTTCAGCAGTGGGCGAGCCGGCCTGGACCATGCGCTGCGCGCCGACAAGGCGCTTGCCCGCTTGCGCGCGGGAGAGTCAGCAGAGCTGGTGGCCCACGAGCTGGCCGACCGGTCGGCGCTTCCCCTGCCTGCCCAGCCGCTGCCGCCGGCGAAGCTGCGCGACTACCTCGGACCTACCGCGGTGCGCACCGCCATGGGTCTCGCCGAAGGCGAGTACAGTGAGGTGCTGCCCGGTGTTGGTGGCTCGCGGTTGCTGCGGCTTCTCGGGCGCGCGCAGGCGGCCGAGCCGGCGTTTGAGAAGAGCAGGGTGCAGGTGTTGAACGAGTACCGCCGCCGCGCCGGGGACGACGCCCTGCGGGCATACATAGACCGTATGAAGCGCCGGGCGAGCGTCGAAATTGCCGAGGACTACAGGTGACCCTGGTTCGACGGTCGCCGCCCGGCGGGCTGATCGTCATTGGCCTGCTGGTCTTCCTGGTGTCAGGCCTGCTGTGGGAGGCCGACCCCGCCCGGGCCCATGATCGCAGCATGTCGTGGTCGCGCTGGTGGGTCAGCAGGAGTGAAAGTGGCACGCAGTTAAGCGCACGCCTGCGGTTGCGTGCTTTCGATCTTGAGCGTTATCGCAGTGGGGCACAGCTGTCGGGTGGAAGAATGCCCGTGCAGCTCGCGTCCCAGTTGGCGGTCACGGTAGACGGTCACCGCTGCAAGGCTCACTCGGCCCGGCGGCTGGCGGGGTCGCCTGATCTTGCCCTGTTCGAGTGGGAGCTCGACTGCCCGGCCCAGGGCGCGGTGGCCATACGCAGCGACTTGCTGGCACCGTTGCTCCCCCAGCACATGAACATGGGGCGGTTGTTTGATGCCGAGGGAAAAGAGCACGAGTTCCTGCTGGGCGCTGGGAGGCGCAGCTGGACGCGAGCAAGCCCCGGCCCGTCGCAGGAGCCGGCTGCATCGTCGGCCTGGGACGATTTCGTGGGCAGTGGTTTTCTCCACGCCGTGGGCGGGTACGACCACCTGGTGTTCCTGCTGGCCTTGCTGCTCGGCGGTGCGGCGTTCAAGGAAATGCTGGCGGTGGTCACCGGCTTCACGCTTGCTCACAGCTTGACCCTGGGCTTGACCGTGACCGGCCTGCTGCGCCCGGACACGCACGCTGTCGAGGCACTGATAGCGTTGTCGATAATTATAGTGTCGGTGGAGAACGCCTGGCTGGCCGGTGGCCGCTCTTCAACACTCACGCGCTGGACGCCATTGCTCATAGCCGCCCTGGCGCTTCCCGCGGCCCTGGGACTGCTCGCAGTTTCGGCAACGAGCCTGCTCGGGATGGCGGTGTTTTCGGCTTGCTACTTTCGCCTGCTCGGCGGCAGCGACAGGCCCGGCCGCCTGCGCTGGTTCTGCGCGGTCGTATTCGGCCTGCTGCATGGCTTTGGTTTTGCCGGGGCACTGCTCGAAGACAGTCGCGCGCAGGCGTCGATCCTCTCGGCGCTGGTGGGTTTCAACGTCGGCGTAGAGCTGGGACAGCTGGCGGCTCTTTCGTTGATGTGGCCCCTCCTCAGTTTTGTCGAAGGCTTTGCCCGGCGTGCGGGTGGAGCTCCAGCCGTGAGGGGGTTGACCAGGGTGGGTGCGGCCACAACGCTCGCGCTTGGTACCTGGTGGTTTACCGGCCGCGCTTTTCAGCAGCTGGCCATCGGCGGCTGATCGGTCGGCGCAACAGGCGCTGCGTCAGGAGGGATCGTCGCTGGCCGGGGAATCTTCGGCGGCCGGGTTTTCGCCGCCCGCGGGCTCCTGCCCCGGCCCGGGCGCCAGGAAAACGCGGGCTATGCGCCGGCCCTGCATCTCGCTGACGCGGCCGTGGTAATCGCCTATTTCGAACACGTCGCCAGCGCGGGCGATTCTACCCAGCTGGTCTGTAACGTAGCCACCCACGGTATCTGAATCGCTGCCAGTGTCTTCGATGTCGAGCTCACGACAGAGGTCTTCGACCAGGAGCATGCCATCGATCAGTATGCCGTCGTCGGTGTGCAGGATTTTGGCTTCTTCGTCGGCGTCAAACTCGTCCTGTATTTCGCCGACGAGTTCTTCGAGCACGTCTTCAAGCGTGACCAGTCCGGTAGGCACGCCGTATTCGTCCACCACCAGGGCCATGTGGGCCCGGCGGCGCTGGAAGTTCCGCTGAAGCACGTCGATGGCCTGGGTCTCGGGTACAAACTGCATCTCGTGTTGGAGCAGCCGCAGGTCTTCTGAAGACTGCAGGCTGTTGGCACGGTGAAAGAGGTCCTTGATGTGAATCATACCCACGACGCTATCCAACCCGGTTTCGCACAGTGGATAACGGGTATGGCTGGTTTCGTGGATGATGGTCATGTTTTCTTCGAGGCTGCGTTCGAGGGAGATAAAATCGATCTGGTCGCGGGCGATCATTACCTGCCGCGCGTTGTGGTCAGAGTACTCGATCAGGTTTCCCAGCAGGCGCCGGTTGCTGATTGACAAGCGGCCCAAAGTGGAAGTTTCGGCCAGGAAAATCTGTAGTTCCTCGGCGCTCATGGATTCGTATTCGTGGTCGACCTCGGTCACGCCGACCATCGAAAGCAGGCCCTGGGCGAGGCGGTTCATCACCGCGAGCAGTGGCGACGAAAGGCGGGCCACGAGGTGCAGCGGCGGCGACATCCACATTGCCACTTTCTCGGTACGGCGCAGGCCGAGAAACTTGGGTGCCAGCTCACCGGCTATCACCAGTGTCACGGTGATGAATGTGAAGGCCAGCAGCAGGGCGAGAACATGAACAAAAGCGGGAGAGGCGATACCAGCAGGCGCCAGCAGTTGTTCGAGGCTTCTGGCGAGCGCCGGTTCAGCCAGCCAGCCTATGGCGAGGCTCGCTGCTGTTATTACGAGCTGGCCGGCGGTTATGTGGTGGTCAAGATCGTTGAGGACTTTTTCCAACACGACTGCTCGCCGCCGGCCGTTGCGGACGAGGGTTTCTACCCGGCTCCGACGCACGGTGACGATCGCGAACTCGGCGGCCACGAAGCAGGCGTTAACCAGCAACAGCCCGAGCGTCGTCAACAAGGCTGTAGTATCGTTCACTGGATTCGTTGTCGCTGGCTGAAAGTCCGGATAGCCGGTGCCGGCGATGGGGGTTGGTCTGGGTCGTTCATCAAGCTTTTGCAGGCTCACTTCCATTTAAACCACGAAGGGGCCGCGTTGCAAGCACCGTGGAGTCATGGCTGGATAGGGAATCGTTTCCGGTGACCCCGGGCGGGTAAATACGGCGTGCTAGCCCTTGTTCTTGATAATTCGCTCGTGCGCTTGCAGCGTGACCGGGAGCGCCCCCTTTCGGGGGATGGTCTCGTGAGGGTGCGTACCCGCATAGCGGGCATATGCAACACCGACCTTGAGCTGGCCCGCGGCTACATGGGATTCGAGGGTGTGCTGGGGCACGAGTTCGTGGGCGAGGCCCTCGACGGCCCCCTGGCCGGCGCGCGGGTGGTTGGGGGCATCAATTTTTCATGCCACGACTGCGCTACCTGTCGCGGCGGAAACCCCAGGCATTGTCCGCGGCGCACTGTGCTCGGCATCCAAGGTGCCGACGGGGCGTTTGCCGAGGAGTTTCTCATACCCGGGCGCAATCTTTCGCTGGTGCCCAATGGCGTGAGCGACGCGCAGGCCGTTTTCACCGAGCCGCTGGCCGCTGCCTGCCAGCTGGTGGAGCAGCTGGCAGGAGAAGTACCGCCGACGGCGCTGGTGATGGGCGACGGCAAGCTCGGCTTGCTGCTGGCCCAGGTGCTGGCGGCCAACGCTTGCAGGGTGGAGCTCGTGGGCCGGCACCTCGACAAGCTCGGCTGGCTGGGGGATTCCGGTGTCTGCCTGGTCGAAGAGTTGCCGCAGGGTAAGACCTGGCCGTTGGTCGTGGAGGCCACCGGCAGTCGCGAAGGGCTGGAGGCCGCCCTGCAGGTCACCAGCCCGCGGGGAACGCTGGCGCTCAAGACTACCGTTGAGGGTAGTCACGAGCTGAACCTGGCCCCGGTGGTTATCAACGAGATCACGATACTGGGTTCCCGCTGCGGCGCGTTCGAGCCGGCGTTGGAGCTTCTCGAGCGCGGCCAGGTTCAGACCGAGCCCATGATCGGTGGGCGCTATGGGCTCGACGACGGCGAGAAAGCCTTTGAGCGTGCGGCTTGCCGCGGCGCAGGCAAAATACTGATCGAGGTGGGCTGATGGATTTTGGTTACAGCGACGAACAGGAAGCTTTCCGTGGCCGACTGCGCAAGTGGCTCGAACGGTGCGGCGACGATGGCTCTATTCCCCGGCTGAAGGGGTTGGGCCTGGACGAAAAGGTCGCCGTGGGCAGGGTCTGGCAGAAGAGCTTATATGAAGACGGTTGGTGCGGTCTTTCCTGGCCCGCGGAATACGGAGGGCAGGGCGTCGGTCTCGTCGAGCAGATAATTTTTCAGGAAGAGCTGGCCCGCGCGGGTTCGCCGCAGCTGGTCAACCTGCTGGCGCTGAGCATGGTCGGCCCGATGATCATCGAGCACGGCAGCGAAGCCCAGAAAAAACGCTACCTGAAATCGATCCTCAACGCCGAGGAAATCTGGTGCCAGTGTTTCAGTGAACCGGGCGCCGGTTCGGATCTCGCTTCGTTGTCCACCCGGGCCGAACTCGACGGTGATGACTACCTGCTAAACGGCACCAAGGTGTGGACCTCGTACGCGCAGTACGCCGATTACTGCATCCTGCTCGCGCGTACCGATCGCGGCACGAAACCGCACGAGGGTATCACCATGCTGATCGTCGACATGAAGAGCGACGGCGTCGAGGTGAAGCCGTTGCGCCAGCTCAACGGCGACAGCGAGTTCAACGAGGTATACCTGGAGAACGTGCGTGTTCCGCGTTCGGGGGTCATAGGCGAGCCCGGCGGTGGCTGGAAGATGGCGATCGCCATGTTGATGCACGAGCGCGCGACGCTTACTTTCCAGCGGCAGTTACAGTCGCGCGTGGCGCTCGACGACATGCTGAAGTTTGCCCGCGACTTTGACCACGGCAAGGGGGCACCGGCCGATGATCCGGTCTACAGGCAGCGCCTGGCCCAGGCCTGGATAGAAAGCGAAGCCATACGACTGACCTCGCTCAGGCACCTGACCCGTCGGCTCAAGGGCGACCCGCCCGGTGCCGAGGGGTCAATGGAAAAGCTGTTCTGGAGCGAGATGTACCAGCGTATGCTGGCCGTGCCGATGTCGATGTCCGGCCCTTACTCGATGCTCTCGGGAGAGGATCCCAGGGCACCGTTGGCAGGCCAGTGGCCCGAGCTCTACCTCTACTCGCGAGGACGCACGATCGCCGCGGGCACCTCGGAGGTGCAGCGCAACATCATCGCCCAGCGCGTGCTGGGCATGCCCCGCTCCTGAACGAACCAGGCTCAGGCGGTTTTGCGCACGCGGCGCCGCTCGCGCTTGGGGTTGATGCTGTGGCGACGTCCGTTGACGCGTCGGAAAGGGAAACGGTAGACCTGTCCCTCGAGGCCGGCCGACATGGCCCGGTCACGCCAGGTCTCCAGGCCCCTGCGAAGGTAGTCGGGCTCCATGTCCAGCGCCTGGCAGATACTTTCAAACGAGAAGGCCCAGTCCATGTCTCCCGAATCCAGCCATGAGTCGACCGCGGCTTCTTCTTCAGAGGGCAGCAGCGGGACGTTGCCACCGCGGAAGACGTTGCGTTGAAACGAGGCGATCGCGTCTTCGAGGACGGCGAGCATCAGGCGTTTTTCCGGCACGAGCGAGGACTCGTCAAGGGG
>CAUZFM010000032.1:0-28090 GCA_963579235.1 uncultured Binatia bacterium (SeqCode) | reverse complement strand
CAAGATGTACTACGGCGGCCCGAAAGAAGCCGTCATGCACGGCATCTACCGTCAGAACTACGGCTTTACCGACATCATTATCGGCCGTAAGCACGCCGACGCACCCTTCGCCGACGGCTCGGCCATCTGGGGTGACTTCGACGCCCAGGAAATCTTCGGCAAGCTCAACGGCAAGCTCGACATACAGACGGTCAACGTAGGCTTTGCTGCCTACTACGAGTCGCTTGGCCGAGTGGACCTGATGGAGAACCACGACGAAGAAAAACCCGTGTTCATATCGGGCAAGGACGTGCGAAAGACCCTGCTGGCTGGTGAAAAGGTAGACGCGCGCATCATGCGCGAAGGAACCTCGGACATCCTGTGCCACCACATGGCCCAGGGCAGCTGAAGCAGATGAACCCAGCCGCGCGGGCCTTTTAAGAAGAAAACCCGCCGGGGTTGGCCAGCGATACGTCGTAGCCGAAGACCTCGGCCAGTATGAAGGCGACCGCTAACAGGCTGGCCAGCAACGCGGCCAATGCCGCTACCGACACACCTGCCAGCACAAGCACCGAAACTCCCGCTGCCAGTGACACCAGTGGAGTGAGAAGCTGCGAAGCGTTGTAGGGAGCCACGGGCTCAAACAGCGTGGTCATTTCCAAAGCGGTATCGCTCAAATCCGAAAAACTTGCCGTCGAAAAACTCGCCGTCGAAAAACTCTGCCAGAGGCCGTCGAGCCTGCGCCCGGCTTCGTCCAGAAAGTCAGAAATCTCGTCTTCTATGCTTGCCAATGGCCTTTGATCCCGCTCATCGCAAATCGGTAACCGGCTCTGCGGCCGGGACCGCGGGAGCCTGGGCCGGAATAGCAGACGGCTCTATAGCTGTGGGCGCTTCGTCGTTGGCCAGTTCTTCGCGGCTCGAAGCATTGCCCCCGACCGGAGCCGTAGCCCCGCCAGCCACAAGTGGCAGCTCCTGGCCACTAGCCACGCGAGTGTTTGCTCCATGCGGGGCTGACACTGGCGGCGTAGCCTGTATGGCAATAATCAGCGTGCCATTGCTGCCTAGCTTGGGGCCCGCAATGAGCAGCGGTGCGCCTCGGTTGATGCGCACATCGGTGTTTACTATCGGGCGATTGTTCTCGTTGACAAGAACTCTCAGCTGCAGGTACTCGAGCGTGCTCTCCAGCGCTGTTATGTGCAGGTAGCGATCGCCCGGCAGTTCCATGCCGTACTGGTCGCCAGCCTGCACGTTCTGCTTGTTGGCCTCGATGAGTTCGTAGTTCTTGAAGCGCATGCGCTTGAGTTCAGGTTTGTAGGGCTGCAGCTGGGGATCAAAAGCCCGCGATCTATTCGATGCGTGTATGGCCGCGACCTGCACCACTCCGGGCAGATTTACTACCACCGCTACGGGTTCCGCCGTCGGGGCTTGGGGGATGCCTGCCTGGGCCACAGCCACGGGGACCACAGCCACGGGGGCCACAGCCACGGGGACCACAGCCACGGGGACCACAGCCACGGGGACGATGCCCGGCTGCTGTTCAGCTTCGGCTGTACAGGGCACACTAACCAGCGCGGCCAGTGCCATACCCGTGATCGTGCTTACTCCGCCCACCGCTTAGTACCTCGCGTCGCGGCTGCCAAAACCGTCAGCACTGTTGTCCACCCATATCACGCGCGCCTTGGTCCGCGGCTGTACCCAACTAGAAACCGTGTAGCCCGGGGCACCAGAAAGACTATCGAGCCGGGCTGACTTGAGACCGGCCGTGCGGGCAACGACCACGTTGCGACCGGTGTCGACCACCTGCCCGTCCTGTTTACCGGTAAGCAGCAGGAACATGGCCAGCGCGGTCACAGATGCCGCAGCGCCAGCCCAGCGGAGATTACCTGGGCTCACGCGGTCCGCGATGCTGTCGAGCACACGCCGGACTGAATCCCAGCGAGCCGGCCCCGGATAGCTTTGTGCTGGCTGCTCGTGCGCGGAGGTTGACGGGGTCGCCAGCTCGGGATCAAGCCCGCTTTCCACCGCTTGCCAGATGCCTGAAACGTCAACGGCCCTAACCATTTCGGTTACGGCCGTTGAGATAAGAGCGCCGGTTTTCTGAAAACCCGTCACTATCTTTTCGCAGCGAGGACAATCACCCAGGTGCCCACGCATGGCTGCCAGTTCGGTCTCGGGCAGCTCATCGTCGAGAAACGCGTGTACGCGATCCTCGAAGTCGTGGCAGTTGACCGGGGTACCCGATTTCATGATCCGATTATCTCCTCGAGTCGTAGCTGCAGCGCTTTCCTGGCGTAGTGGAGACGGCTCATAACAGTGCCGAGAGAACAGCCGACGGCGTCACTGATTTCCTCGTAGGAAAGACCGTCGACTTCTCGAAGAATTATGACCGCGCGGTGGTTAGGCGTCAAACTCTCCATAGCCTCGTACACTTTAGCCACCAGTTCCCTGTTCCTTACCCGCGAAAACGTATCGTTTCCGCCAACTGAGCTCTGACTCCACTCGTCCACCCCTCCAGGGGGTAGCCCTTCGTCAAACTCAACGGAGACACGCCTGCTTTCTCGCCTCTTGAGGTCGATGGCCTGGTTAACCGCGATGCGATATATCCAGGTGTAAAACGATGATTGGCCCCTGAAACCGTCGAGATTACGGAAAGCCTTGATGTAGGTTTCCTGCACCACCTCGAGGGCGTCATCGTGGTTTCGCACCATACCGACGACAACGGCGACCAGCCGATTCTGGTACCGCTCGACCAGGATCCGCATAGAATCCCTGTCCCCTTGCTGCGCAAGGGAAACAAGCTCGGAATCGTTAAATGCCACCCGGAACGCTCCATACCACTCTGAACGACGAGACCCGGTCGCCGGCTATTCAACCAAAGCAGACTTTTCTCATCACCGAACAGAATTATCTCTTCTTTTCCAATACTTAGCACCCTGCGTCAAGGTCCCGCTTTGACTACCGAAAGTGCGAGACGACAGCCTGTGACTCAGTGTGCCTCCGCCCAGCTGCTGCCGCTGCCCACGTCCACAAGCACCGGAACTGACAGCTCTGCCACCGATTCCATGACACTGCGCAGCATTTCGGCCAGTTGGGGCTCATGCTCAATGGCGCATTGCAGCAACAACTCGTCGTGTACCTGCAGCAACATGGTCGCACCGAGATTGGATTCGGTCAACCGCCGCTCGACCTCAACCATAGCCCTTTTTATTATGTCCGCCGCCCCCCCCTGTATGGGGGTATTGGTGGCCACCCTCTCGGCCGCCTGCCGCCGGCCCCCATGGTCGCTGTCGATGTCGTGCAGGTAACGGCGCCGGCCCAGCCTGGTGGCCACGTAGCCCGTGGCCTTGGCCTGCTCGAGCATTTCATCAAAAAACCCCTGCACGGCCGGGTAGCGTTGAAAGTAGCGTTTTATGAATTCAGACGCCTGGGTCCTCGGAATGTCGAGCTCGCGTGACAGGCGCACCGGCCCCATGCCGTAAACGATGCCGAAGTTGATGACCTTGGCCTCGCGGCGCATCTGCTTGCTCACCTGGTCGGGAGCAACCTCAAATATCTCGGCAGCGGTAGCCCGGTGCACGTCTTCTCCACGCTCAAAAGCGCTGGCCAGACCGGGGTCGCCCGACAGGTCGGCCAGCACCCGCAGCTCGATCTGGTTGTAGTCGGCCGATACCAGCAGCTGCCCGTCGGGAACGATGAAAGCCTTGCGTATGCGACCGCCATCCTGGCTGCGAACAGGAATATTCTGCAGGTTCGGGTCGCTCGAACTCAGGCGACCGGTGGCCGTGACCAGTTGGTTAAGATGCGTGTGAACCAGCCCCTGCTTGTCGACCAAACGCGGCAAGGCGTCTACGTAGGTAGACTTGAGCTTGGCCAGGCCGCGGTACTCGAGCACCAGCGCCGGCAGCGGGTGGCTGCCCGACAGCGACTCCAGGGTGTCACTGTCGGTGGAAAAACCGGTCTTGGTCTTCTTGACGCCCTTGGTGGGAAGGCCCAGTTTTTCGAAAAGGATCTCCCGCAGCTGCAAGGGCGACAGTATATTGAACTCTTCGCCCGAGGCCTCGTATATCCTGCCTACCAGCCCCTCCATCCTCGACCCGAAATCGGCCGACAGCGACTTGAGCAGGTCCAGATCCAGGAGCATGCCCCGCGCTTCCATGGACGCCAGTACGGCCACCAGCGGGTACTCCAGTTCGTTGTATATGGCCCGCTGGCCACGGGAATCGACCTCGCCGCCCAGCTCAACAGCCAATCGCTCGAGCTGGGCCAGCAGAGCGCCGGAATCCTGTTCGTCGACCGCCTCTTCGCCCAGCCAGCGCGGGCACACCCTGGCCCTGTCGTGGGCCCCGGCCCCGGGATCGCAGAGATAAGACGCCAGGCCCAGGTCAAAGCCCGGCGGCGTAGCCCCCAGACCCGCCTCGCGACACAGCAATTTGATGTCGAAGCCCAGCAGGTCAACCCCCGACTCGGCCGCCCGGGCCAGGCAATCCACCAACTCCTGACGGCCCTGCACCAGGGCCCAACCCTGCTCCCCGCCCAGCAGCAGGCAGGGCCCTGCTGACTGTTCGCCCTCACCGGCCGACTTGATGTGAAAGTAGAGTTCCGGGCCGTTGAGTTCGCGCCAGTCAATGCCGCTTTCTTCGACCGGCGATTGCCCTTCGCTGTTAGCTTTCGCCGATCCTTCGGCGGTGCTTTCTCCCACGTCATCGAACAGTCCGGCCTGGACCGCAGCCGTCTGACCGCCCTTGCCCGTCCTGGCAGCATCTACCGCGTCTGCGCCGGGAGTGAGATCCCTGAATCGCGACAGCATGCGCGACATCTCCAGTTCCTCGGCCAACTCCACGAGCTCTGCTCGGTAGGGCGACACCACGCGAACGTCGTCAAGAGAGAGATCAACGTCGAGTTGGTCACGCACCGTGGCCAGGTCACGCGAAAGCTCGGCTGCCTCACGTCCGGCCTCGAGCTTGCTGTGCACCGACGCCGCGCCGCGCAACTTGAGATCTTTAACCTCGTCGAGCCTCGCGTACATTTCGTCTATGTTGCCGAAGTGTTCCATCAACACGCGCGCCGTTTTCGGTCCAACGCCCCTGACACCCGGGATGTTGTCGGACGAGTCGCCCATCAGTCCCAGCACATCGACCACGCCGGTGGGTGGCACGCCGAATTTCTCCATCACCTGTTCCTCGCCGACGTCCACGCCCTTGGCCACGTCGTAGAGCGTGACACCCTCGCCCACGCACTGCATGAGGTCCTTGTCGCCGGTGACGATGACCACCGGTGGTCCCTGGGCCGAAAATAACCGGGCCATCGAGGCCAGGAGATCGTCGGCCTCGTAGTTGTCGCGACGCACGCAGCGAATGCCCATGGCCTCAACGAGGCGCTGCACGAGCGGAAACTGCACCCTCAGCTCTTCGTCGGGCTCGTCACGGTTGGCCTTGTAGGCAGGATATAACTCGTTGCGAAAGGTCTTGCGGCCACTGTCGAAGGCCGCCACTATCCATCCGGGCTTGCGCGTGCGCAGCAGTTTTTCGAACATGCTGGCAACCCCGTGCACGGCGTTGGTAGGCAATCCCTCTGCCGTGGTCAGGCCCGGCAGGGCGTGGTAAGAGCGGAAAATGAAGTAGCTGGTGTCGAGCAGGTATACGGCGCTTTCTTTTTTACCTGTCACGGTGACGGCGACTCTAACCCATGCCGATTACCGCGACTAACCGGGCCCGCCCGCGGGCCCGGCCCGTCAGCCCGCGTTGACAGCTCACGAAGGCGCCGCTAAAAAATACCTGCGCGGGTTCTGGCCCGCTGCGCTCGACCGCTACACGTATCCCCATGATAGAAGTTTGTGATCTCAGCAAAAGTTATGGCTCCGTTGCCGCGGTGGACGGAATCTCGTTCTCGGTCGAAAGTGGCAAGGCCCTGGGTTTTCTCGGCCCCAATGGCGCCGGCAAAACCACCACCATGCGCATCATCACCGGCTTCATGCCGGCGAGCTCCGGTACCGTCACCGTTGACGGCTTTGACGTGTTCGATGACAGCTTCGAGGTACGCCGCCGCATAGGCTACCTGCCCGAGCACCCGCCGCTGTACCTCGAGATGGCAGTGCGCTCCTACCTCGTGCACGTGGCCCGGCTCAAGGGAATCCGTGGCGCCGCCGCCCGCGACGCGGCCGACTCCGTGATAGTGGATTGCAGCCTGGCAAAGGTTGCCGACCGCCTCTGCGGCCACCTGTCCAAGGGCTATCGACAGCGTGTTGGACTTGCCCAGGCACTCATCCACAAACCCGAGGTGCTGGTACTCGACGAGCCCACGGTGGGCCTGGACCCCGCCCAGATCATCGAGATAAGACAACTCATACGACGACTTGCCGCCGAAAGGACGGTGATACTGTCCACCCACATCCTGCCCGAGGTGGCCCAGATCTGCGAAAAAGTAGTCATCATCAACGAGGGCCGCGTGGCACTGGAGGCCGACCTGTCCGACCTGCCCGCCGGGCGCAGTCTCGAAGAAGAGTACATGCGCCACGTGGGCGGCGAAGCACACGGCACCGCGCCTGCCCCCCGGCCGGCGGCCACCGATGAAAACACCATCTTAGAAGACAAGGGGGACAAGCCCGGTGCGTAATGCGCTCACCATAGCCTGGCGTGACCTGCGCTCCACCTTCGTGTCGCCTATAGGCTACGTGGTGCTCACCGGTTTCCTTCTGCTGGCCGGTTGGTTCTTCTTCAACCTGCTGGCCCAGTTCAATCGTATCGTGGCGCTGTACAGCGGCATGCAGGGAACCGACACCACCTGGATGAACTTGAACGACGCGGTCATCACTCCCCTGCTCTCCAACCTGTCGGTGGTGCTGGTGATACTGGTGCCGATGATCACCATGCGCAGCTTCGCCGAGGAGCGCAGCCAGGGCACCTACGAGCTGCTGTTCACCTCGCCGCTCAAGGTGCACGAGATCGTGCTGGGCAAGTACCTGGCCGGCTGCGCAGTGGTGACGCTGATGATAGCCCTGACGCTTGTCTACCCCGCCATACTGATGATCTACGGCAACCCCGAGATCGGCCTCATGACGGCGGGCTTCCTCGGCCTGTACTTCATGGCACTGGGCTTCGTGGCGGTGGGCAACTTCTGCTCGGCGCTCACCTCGAACCAGATAGTGGCCGCTATCAGCGCCCTGGTCATACTACTGCTGCTGTTCGTCGTCAGCTGGCCGGCCGAAAACGCCGGCGAGCCGATGAAAACCATCCTGCTTTACGTGTCGGTCACCGAGCACTTTCGTAACATGGCGCGCGGGGTCATAGACACCACCGACCTGGTCTACTTCGGCAGTGCCATTGGAGCGTTTCTCTTTCTCACCCACCGGGCCGTCGAATCAGCGAGGTGGAAGGCGTGAGCCCACGTGCCCCCATACTGGCCATAGCCGGCCTGGTGCTGATGGCCTTCGGCCTCATCAGCCACCTGATGACCCGGCAACCAGCCGATAGCTTTTTCTCCTTCGGCTGGTATTCGCTCGGCCACCTGCTGCTGGGTGCGGCCGCACTGGCCGTTTATGCTACCAGCGGCTCGACTTCGTCGGTCAACAATTTTCTCCGCCAGCGCTCCACTCGATACGGCGCCAACGCCATAACCTACTCGCTGCTGTTCGTGCTGGTGCTCGTCATGGGCAACTTCATGGCTGCACGCTACCACGGCCGCATAGACCTGAGCGCCTCGGGCGTCAACAGTCTCTCCGAGCAGTCGCGCGAGGTCGTGGGTGCGCTCGAAGAAGACGTGATCATAGAAGCCTACCTGCAGGGGGGCAGCGACCCGGTGCTGGGCGAACTCCTGGCCGCATACCGCTATGAGAACGACCACCTGAGCTACAGCATCATCGACCCCCAGCTTCGCCCCGAACTGGCGCAGAAGTCCGCGGTCACCCAGGTACCTTCGCTACGCATCGTTTACGGCGACAGGAGTACGCTGGTCACCAAGACCGACGAGGCCACCATCACCAACGGCATCCATAGTCTCGCGGGGGGTGAGCGCAAGAAGATCTACTTCGTGGAAGGCCACGGTGAGCCCGACAGCAACGACCCTCGTGGTCCCGGCGGCACCGGCCAATTCAAGCAGGAGCTGGTCAACCAGAACTACGACGTCGCCTCACTTTTTCTACCCGAGCTCGGCGCCGTACCCGATGACGCCGACGTCCTCATAATATTAAGCGCGTCCAAGGACTGGTTTCCCCGGGAATTCGAACTGCTCAGCGCTTACATGAAAAACGGCGGCCGCCTACTGGTGGCACTCGAGCCAAGGCGGGATAGCGGGCTCGCAGACTTCCTGGCCGAGTGGGGAGTAACTGTGGGCGACGACGTCATCGTTGACCAGCAGGTACGGATGTTCCAGGGCATGTCGCTGGGACTCGACCCCGTGGTGGCGCGCTACGGCAAGCACCCGGCCGTGGCCTCGATGAAAGAACGTACCCTGTTCTCGCTGGCGCGCTCGGTTACGCCCTCGCCCTCGCCCCGCGAAGGGCTGGTCGTAGAGCCCCTGGCCTTCACCTCGGACACCAGCTGGGCCGAGACCGACCTCGACACGCTCTTCGATTCAAGCGAGGCCAAGCTGCAGGACGCCGACATCAAGGGGCCGGTTGTCGTGGCGACGGCCGTGAGCGCCTTCGCAGAAGCCATAGGCGGCGAAGGCGAAGGCGAGTTCCAAATGGTGGTGCTGGGAGATGCAAGCCTGCTCACCAACCAGTTCTTCAGGCAGCTGTTCAACGATGCGCTGGTGCTGTCGGCCACCGGCTGGCTGGCCGGCGAAAGCCAACTCATCTCTATCCCGCCCCGCGGGGTAAGAGCCTCTCGCGCACACCTGACGGCAAAAGAAGGCCGCAATGTCTTCTACCTTTCGGTGCTGCTGTTGCCCGAGCTCATACTCATGATGGGCATCGTCGTGTGGTGGCGGCGAACCTCGCTGTGAACCCACGCCGTACGCTGCTGCTGGCGCTGGTAGCCATCGCGGCTGGCGCCTGGCTCTACAGTGTCGAAAGGCCCCGCATGGAGGCCGAACTGCACGCTGACGAACTTATCTCTTTTGACGTAGAGGCCGTGGCCCACATATCGATGGACTACCCCGACGGAACGACCATCGTCCTTGAACGCGACGAGGCGGCCGACTGGTCGCTCAGCGCCCCGCTGACCGTGGACGCCGACCGCATTACAGTGGAACGGCTGATCAAGGCCATACGCGAGACCAGGGTCGAGCGGCGCATTGCCGTGAGTGAGGCCGAAGACCTTTCGGTTTACGGGCTAAAAGACAACGGCAGCCAGGTCCGCATAAAGATGCGGCTGGACGACGGCGACCAGCTGGACGACATCGTGGTGGGCGACACGACCCCGGTTGGCTACCAGGCCTTCGTGAGAATCGAAGACGCCGGAGAGATTGTCGTCACGCCCTTGATCTTTCATACCGGGGTGAAGAAGTCGGTCTTTGACCTCAGGGAGAAGCGCCTGTTCGAATTCAAACCGGCGGACGTTATAGCCATGACCCTCGAGACGGCCGAGGGCGGCAAAATGGAACTACAACGCGCCGGTGACCAGTGGCAACTGCTCGAGCCCGTCAAGGGTCGAGCCGACGCGCGCGTCGTGTCCAACCTGCTCGAGGCGCTTTCGACTACCAGGGCCACAGCTTTTTACGACCAGGACCACGCCGACAACGCGACCACGGGCCTGGACGAACCGTCGGTGAGCCTGTCGTTGAGAGTCGGCCTGGACGGACTGGCCGGCTTCAAGCTGGGCAGCGCTCCGGCAGACCAACCAGCCGGCCTTTACCTGTCTCGCCTGGGAGACGGACAGCTGGCCGCGGTTGATCGGGCCACCAAGGCAACTTTTGCCAAGCCGCTTGGCGAGCTACGAGACAAGGGCCTGTTCGACTGCCTGCCGGGCGAGATAACGTCGCTGTCAGTCGAACGTAAAGACAAGCGGGGCTTTGAGCTCACGAGGACGTCGGCGGCTGACGATTGGACCATGAGCGCCGAGCACGGCCAGAGGCTGCTCAAGGAGATGCGCATTGACCGCGCCGTAGGTGACCTGGCCGAACTGGCGGGCAAGACCATCGTGGCCGAGGACAGCAGGGATTCTACCCTCGGGCTGTACGGCCTGCGGCCGCCGTCGCTGCGAGTGGCGATGGCGAGAGCCGACGGGCGTTCCTGCGGCTCGGCCCTGGCCGGCAGCGTCGGCGAAGACGACGACAAGCGCTACTATCTCTCGAGCGAGGCCGGCAACATGGTCATGACTGTACCCCAGTATCTGTACTCGAGGGTCGATCTCGTGGCCGACGACTTTCTCTCAGCACCCCAGGTTGAAGAAGCTCCGGCCTCAAAAGAATCGCCCGCTGCCGAGTAGACTGCGCCACCGGGCACAACGACGCGGGGTCAGCTAAAGTTCCCGAGGCACTGCACGAGCAGGTCCATTTGTTCGTCGGTACCCACGGTTACCCTCACGCCACCGCTCAATTGCGGGCTGTCAAACCAGCGCACGAGCACTCCCGCGTCGGCCAGGCGACTGTAAACCGCCCTCCCGTCGTCACCCGGACAGGGCAACCAGAAGAAATTGGCGTCGCTGGCCCAGGGCTGCCAGCCGACAGCACCCAGGCGTTCGATCACACGTCGCCTGCTGGCCATCACCCTGTCGCAGTTGGCGCGCAGGTAGTCCATGTCCTGCAAGGCGGCCACTGCGGCGGCGGCGTTCAGCCGAGACACGTTGTAGGAGTCGCGCAGCTTATCCAGCTCGACAACGAGGTCAGGACTGGCAAAAGCAATGCCTATACGAACGCCGGCGAGCGAGAACGCTTTTGACAGGGTGCGCAATACGACCAGGTTCTGATTCTGGTCAAGTATTTCAAGGGCCGAGTCGGCGTGGCTGAAATCAATGTAGGCCTCGTCGGCCACCACCAGGGCATCGGTCGAACGACACAACCGTCCGAGTTCGTCCAGGTCAACGGTCTCGCCCCAGGGCGAATTGGGCCTGCACACGAAGATCAGCCGGGGATTGCCCTTAGCGAGGTCTTCGTCGAGCAGCGCCCGGCTGTGGTCTGCTTCTCGTTGCACAGGCAGCTCAACCACGCGGGCTCCTACAGCGTCGGCCATAGTGCGGTAAAGCGAGTAAGTGGGAGACAGCCAGGCCACGGTCTGCCCCGGCTCAAGGCAGGCCCTGGTGAGCATAACCAGCAGCTCGTCGGAGCCGTTGCCGATGAGCACGCCATCGATCGGTCGTTGCCAGGCGGCCGCGGCCGCGGCCCTGACATCGTCGCTCGCGGGCTGCGGGTAGAGCCTCAGCGAGCTACCATTGCTCGCGGCGCGCACGGCCTCCGCCACGGCCGGTGACGGCGGATAGGGGTTCTCGTTGGTGTTGAGTTTTACAAGCTCGCCACCGCTGGGCTGTTCGCCCGGGGTGTAAGCCTTCATCGCTCGCACGCGCGGCAGCACGCCCGCGATCACGCGCTCAGCCACCGTTGGATAACCCTCGTGGCCTGGCGACGGGTGGTCTCGGTCGCCGATGCAGCTGCTCGGCGGCGTCTTCAAGCTGTTCAAGCCGAGAAGACGCCTGCTTCCATTCCTCGCCGCCCTCTTCGAGCCCCGGCAGCGCCTTGCGATAGTACAACAGGGCACGGTCCAGGCGCCCGGTGGTCTCAGCCCCCACGGCCAGAAAATAGTAGCCGCGTTCGCGCTTACCGGCCATGTCGAGAGCGCGTGCAAAACTTTCGGCAACCCGTGGACGCCAGGGGCTGAGCTCCCATGACTTCTCGAGGGCGGCCACGGCCTGCTCTGCGTCGGACAACCGATAGTGGGCCTCGCCCAGGTCGGCAAGCGCATTCCAATCGCCCGGGCGCTTTTCGACCGCTCTCTTGAGCAGGGGCAACGCCTCGTCGTACTCACCCAGGCGCAGCAAGGCACGGCCCAGTTCGCGGTCCATGTCGCGTCCCCCCGCGACGGCTTCGCGCAGGTAGGCCAGGGCAGTGCTGTAGTCTTCGCCGTGTACCATCAGCAAGCCGGCCATCTCTACCGCGCTCAAACGTTCTTCGCCGGCTGCTGCCGAACTCACCGCCACCTCGTAATCGCCCACGGCCTTCGCCCGCCGCTGCGAAGTGCCTCGGGCAACGGCCGCCACGCGCAGCAGCCGCTTACTCGCCACCGGGACACTCTCGCGCTCCCACTCCAGCCTGCCCAGCACACCCTCGATGTTGGCCATTCGCTCAGCAGTGAGCGGATGCGACAGAAAATAGGGAGGTATACTGGTGGGGTTCAGCTTTTGCTCATCGTAGATCACGCGCAGAAGTTCGAGCATTGATTGTGGGTCGAAGCCCGATCGACGGGTGTACTCCAGGGCCAGGAAATCGGCTTCACGTTCGAAGTCGCGCTGGTACTCGAGAGTTTTTGCCTGCGAGGCCATCAGCGCGGCCTGGCCGAGCACCGGGTTGATGAGCGCTAGAAAAAGGCCCGCCAGGCCCGCGTAGCCAGCGGCGGCCCCCTTCTGCTGTTGTCGCACAGCGTGGTGAGCGTGAGCGTGGGCGACCTCGTGAGCAAGCACACCGGCCAACGCATCCTCGGACTTCACGCGAGAAATGAGACCGGCGTGAACAAAAACCTTGCCTCCGGGGACGGCGAAAGCGTTAATACTGTCGTCGCGGACGACGAAAAACTCGTAGTCAAAGGGCTGTATGCCAAGGGCCCGAACGATACGACCGCCGATCTCGGACACCATCTCGTTGATCTCGTAATCGTAGATAAGCGGCAGCCCCTTGCGCGCTTCGCTGACGAACTCCTCGCCCAGCTGTTTCTCCATGCCAACCGTGGCCGGGGCCGAGACCGGCAGACCGGCCAGCTGGGCTAGCACGGCGACGGTCACCAGCCAGCGGCAGCGAGCAAGCGCGGACACCGGGGACCTCAGACGGCGCCGGTGGCGACGTCGGTGGCGTAGTAGCTGATCAATATGTCAGCGCCAGCCCTCTTGATTGCCAGTAGCGACTCGGCCACCACGCGTGACTCGTCGAGCCAGCCGCGCTCTGCCGCGGCCTTGAGCATGGAGTACTCGCCACTGACCTGGTAGGCAGCGAGCGGGCAGGCAAAGGTATCTTTGACCGACCTGATGACGTCGAGATAAGGCATTGCAGGTTTTACCATGACGATGTCGGCGCCCTCTTCGAGATCCAGCTCCACCTCGCGCAGGGCCTCGGCCGAGTTGGCAGGGTCCATCTGGTAGCTGCGCCGGTCGCCGAACTGCGGCGCCGACTCGGCCGCTTCCCTGAACGGTCCGTAAAAACCCGAGCAGTACTTGGCCGAGTAAGACATTATGGGAAGCTCCTCGAAGTGGTGATCGTCGAGGGCGGACCTGATGGCACCCACGCGACCGTCCATCATGTCGGAAGGAGCAACGATGTCGGCGCCGGCCCGCGCGTGCGACAGGGCCTCTTCTACGAGAAGCGGCAGGGTCGCGTCGTTGTCTACCTGCTCGCCCTCTATAACCCCGCAGTGGCCATGGTCGGTGTACTCGCACAGGCAGACATCGGTAATGACCAGCACCGAGGGTGAGGCCTTCCTGATGGCCTCCACCGCTCTTTGCACAACGCCGCTGTCGTCCGAGGCGCTGCTGCCAACGGCGTCCTTGTGCTCGGGTATGCCGAATAACAGCACCCCCGCCACTCCCGCGTCGGCGGCCCTCGACGCAGCCTCGGTCACCTTGTCCACCGACAGCTGGCTGACCCCGGGCATCGAAGCCACCGGGTTCTCAACGCCGCTGCCGGGACAGACGAAATAAGGCTGGACCAGGTCGGCCGGGGCCACGCTGTTTTCGCGGACCATACGCCTGAGGCCTTCGCTGTTGCGAAGCCTGCGCATCCTGTGCAGTGGAAACGCCATGATAAGGCGATGCTACGGCAGCCCCTGCTGGTTTGCAAAGTAGCTTTCGATTGCCACGGCCATGCCCGCGGTGGTCCATTCGTCGGGCAGAACGTCCGGGGTTATACCCTTGTTGACCAGCGCCTCTGCCGTTACCGGGCCTATTACCGCCACCGCCTTGCCGGCCAGTAACTCGGACGCTCGCCCATCGTTGAGCTCATCGAAGTGCTGCAACGCCGAGGGGCTGGCAAAAGTGACCATGTCGACCTCGCCCAGCTCTTCGAATCGGCCGGTAGCCCGGGGAATCACGCTGCGGTAGACCGGCAGTATTTCCACGACAGCCGAGCGTTCAGCGAGGGTATCGGGCAGAACCTCGCGGGCCAGCTCGGCCCTGGCGATAAGTACGCGCTTGCCCGCCACGTCTCCCAGCGCATCGGCCAGCTCCTCGGCCCGGTAGCGCTGCGGCTGAAAAGCCACGCGCAGGCCCCGCGCCTCTATGGCCGCCGCCGTTGCAGGGCCGATAGCGGCAATATCGACGCCGGCCAGTTCGCGCAGGTCAGTGTTGGCTGCAGCGAGAAGGTCGAAGAAACAATTCACGCCGTTGACGCTGGTGAGAACGAGCAGGTCAAAACTCGATAGCAGTGGCAACAGCCGGTCGATGTCCGGGCCCTCGCTAATGGGCTGGGTTTCGATCACCGGATACTCGACTGCCTCGGCGCCGAGTTGCTCAAGCCGGCTGCAGAAGGATGCTGCTTGCTTTGCCGCCCGCGTGACCACGATACGACGCCCGAACAGAGGGCGTTTTTCCCAACTGCCACCTTCGCTTCCGAGTTTGACCACCTCGCCTATGACCAGCACTCCCGGTGGACGCAGGTCAGAGCTCCTGAGCCTGCCGGGTAGTTCCTCGAGCGAGCATAGCACGGACGCCTGAGCAGCGGTGCTTCCGCGCACCACCGCCGCAGCCGGGGTAGCAGCGGCCATGCCCGCGGCCAGCAGCTGTTCGACGATGTAGTCGGCCTTGAGCATTCCCATCAGCCAGACCATGGTCGAGCCCGAGGCGGCCAGCGCCGCCCAGTCAGGCTCTCTGCCCTCGCGCCCCTTGCCCGAGCGACCAGTGAGTATGGTAACCGACGAGGCATAGTCCCTGTGGGTGAGTGGTATGCCGGCCAGGGCCGGCACGGCCAGGGCCGAACTCACCCCGGGTATAACCTCACAGTCGACACCCGCCAGGCGACAGGCCTCGACCTCCTCACCCCCGCGCCCGAACAGGAAAGGGTCGCCTCCCTTCAAGCGCACCACCACGCGCCCGTCCAGTGCGTACCCGATCATCATTTCGTTGACCTCGGCCTGGCTGCAGACCTCGAGGCCGTGGCGACGACCCACCAGGCGAAGCTCGGCAGTTTCCCCGGCCAGCACGAGCACGCGCGTGTCGACCAGAGCGTCGTAGAGAACCACGTCGGCAGAAGCCAGCCAGTCGCGGCCCCTGAGGGTCAACAAGCCGGGGTCGCCCGGGCCGGCGCCGACCAGGACAACCTTGCCGGTCAATCGCCCGCCTCCGCGCTGGTCATTATATCGGCCGCTCCCCGCGCCAGCAGTCCATTGGCTACCTCGACCCCCAGTGCCACAGCGCGACCAGGATCCCCCTGTGCCGCCTCGTTGAGCACCAGGCGGCCATCGGGGCTCACCACCGTACCCTCCACCTTCAGGATACCGTCCTCGTGTCGCGCCCAGGCGGCCACCGGCGAATAGCAACTCGCCCCCAGTCGCAGGGATACCGCGCGCTCAGCCCCGACGGCTTCGAAGCTGTAGGGATCGTTGACGGCGGCTAGAAGGCCCCTGACCTCGCCGTCGACCGACCGCGCGGTAACACCGAGAGCACCCTGCCCCGGCGCCGGACAGAACTCCCTCGGGTCCAGCGGCGTACAACACAGATCGCCCAGATCCAGGCCCAGGCGCTTCAGTCCGGCGGCGGCGAGCAAAGTCGCATCAAACTCGGCGTTTCTCAGGCGATCAAGACGCGTACCCAGGTTGCCGCGCAGAAACACGATCTCAAGGTCCGGGCGCTTCGATTTGAGCAGTGCCGAACGGCGCGGGCTGGTCGTGCCCACCGTCGCGCCCCGGGCGAGTTCGTCCAGGCCACGGGCACCGCGGGTCAACAGCACGTCGACCGCGCTCTCCCTGGCCGGCACCGAGGCCAGCACAAGCCCCTGTTCGAGCGCAGAGGGCAGATCCTTCACCGAGTGTACTGCACACTCGATGCGGCCCTCGAGCAGGGCCTGGTCCAGCTCGCGTACAAACAAGCCCTTGCCGCCAAGCTCACGCAGCGGCCGGTCGAGAACCCTGTCACCGGTAGTGCTGATCTCCACAAGCTCTATCTCGAGGCCCTCGTGGCTTCCGCGCAGCTGGTCGGCGACCAGGCCCGACTGCAGCAGGGCCAGCTCGCTGCCGCGCGTGCCCAGGCGTAGCTTCACGTTTCCGGGTCTCCCAGCCCGAACAACCGCCTGGCCGCGCTGAGCAGCCCGGTTTCCTCGTTGCTGCCGCCTGCTTCCTTGAGCACCGAAGTGGGCGAGTGCAGCAGCTTGTTCATCATCGAGCGCGTCATCTGGTCCACGCGCTCGCGGCTATCCTCGTCAAGAGACATCTTGTCGAGGGTTCGCATCAATTCCGTGGTCCTGATTATTTCCACGCTTTCGCGCAGCTCCACTATGGTGGGCACGAGCTCCAAGCCTTCGAACCACTGCCAGAAGCTATCGACTTCCTGCTCAACCAGGACCTCGCCCTCGGTAGCTTCCCTGCGGCGCGAACTCTTGTTCTCGTTGATCACCGAAGCGAGATCGTCCACATCGTAGAGATAGGCGCCATCGACGTTGTTGATCGCCGGATCAAAGTTACGGGGAACAGCGAGATCGATGAAGAACATCGGCCGGTGTCGCCGTTCTTTGACCGCGGCTGATACCTCGGCCGCCATCACGAGCTGCCCGCCGCCTGAGCATCCTATGACGAGGTCGGCGAGGGGGAGGTAGTCCGCCATGCGCTCGAGCGGAAGGGCAGTGCCGTCGAGTTCGCGGGCCAGCTCGAGCGCGGTCTCAAGCGTGCGGTTGGCCACCAGCAGGCGTTCCACGCCGGCCGACAGCAACTGCCGCGCCGTGACCTCACCGATTTCGCCCAGGCCCAACAGGAGAGCCGTGCGCCCCTCAAGGCTTTCGAAAATCTTGCCCGCCAGGTCTACGGCCACCGAGGCTACCGAAACCGACTTGGAGGCTATGCCGGTCTCGCTTCGAACCCGCTTGGCCACGGAAAAGCTCTTGTGAAACAAGCGGTTGAGCACCGGCCCCGTACTGCTGTGGCCGTGTGACAGGAGATACTGGTCCTTCATCTGCCCCAGTATCTGCGGTTCGCCCACCACCAGTGAGTCCAGGCTGGAGGCCACCCGGAACAGGTGCCTCACCGCCTCCCTGCCCGTGTGCTGGTAGGCGTGGGGTTCGGCCAACTCTGGAGCTACCCCGTTGTCGGCAAGCAGACCCGTGTTCAGCAATTCACCGCGAGAAACGTCGCCCGCGCAGCAGGCTATCATCTCAACCCGGTTGCAGGTCGACAACAACACCGCTTCTTCTACTCCCGGTACCTCGAGCAGCTCGCCCAGGCGTTGCTCCAGCGCCTCTTCGGGCACGCTCAGGCGCTCGCGTAATTCCACCGGCGCGCTGTGGTGATTGATGCCGTAGACCAGTAGTCCGCGTGCCATGGGTCTGTATCAGGAAAGCACGCCCCCGCCGTGCCGTCCCGCCACGGGGAGTACGTTGACCGCAAGGTAGGCGAGCACGAGTATCGCAAAGCCCAGCATGGTGGCCAGGGAAGCCCGACGTCCGCGCAGCCCGCGTGTGAAGCGCAGCTGCAATAAGCCCGCGTATAGAACCCAGAGCACGACAGAAAAAATCTCGCGGGGTTCGCCCGACCAGAAATGCCCCGAGTCAGCAACCGCCCACAGACCGCCGGTCATGATGCCCAGGGTGAGCAGCGGAAAGCCCCAGGCCAGGCAGGTAAAATTGACCCTGTCGAGTTGTTCCAGTGACGGCAGGCGGTTCAGTACCGAGCCCGCACGGTGCGACTTGAGGGCGTTCTCCTGCACCAGGTAGATAACGCTGACGGCAAAGGCCAGCGCGAAAACGGCGTTGCCGAGAAACGCGAGCGAGACATGCACCGGCAACCACGGGCCCATCAACTGGGCGGGCACAGCCCGCCCACCGGTATACAGGATCACCGCGGCCAGCGTGAGCGCAAAGGCAAGGGGACTGACCACCGCTCCTATCACCGACAAGCTGTAGCGGCGCTGTGCCACCAGCCAGGCACCGGCCACCAGCCAGGCAAAAAACGACAGGCCCTCGGCGAAGCCCACCACTGTGACCAATCCCGAATCAACCGTGCGCCAGGCAATCGACACGCCATGGACGAGAAAGCCCAGGCCGAGCAACAGGGGGCCAGCCGAAGCCGCACGCTCGACCGACCACAACACGTGGGCACCGAACGCGAGCGCCGATACCAGGTAGGCCGTAGCGGCCAATTGGAGAAAAGCCAGTTCCATCTCTACACCGCTGTCCGCGATAACCGGACGGCGTAGAGCCCAGCATAGTCAGGAGAGCCCGCCCCTTCCAGTCCGCGGCCGCCGCACCCCCGCGGCGACCGATACCGCAGCGCTCAGGGTATCTGCAGCGCCTGTCCCTGCCTGAGCTTACGAGGGTCGGAAATGCTGTTGCGGCGCTGCAGCTCGGGCACCGAGGTACCGTATATCCGGGCTATCTGCGACAGCGTCTGTCCGCTGCGCACCTGGTGAACCATCGAGGCCGCGCTCGCAATCGCGCCACTGCCACCACGGCGAATCTCTATCCAGGTGCCATACTTGAGCGAACGCGGGTCGCGAATATCGTTAAGGTACTGCAGGTAGCCCACCGTTGTGCCGTAGCGGTGGGCCAGGCGCTCCAAGGTCTCGCCCCTGCGAACGAGGTGCCGCGTCTGGCCGCTGCTGGCCGTCGATCGCGACGAAGCGATCGCCGCCGGGCCGGCCGATCGCGGGCTGGCCGATCGCGATCCGGCTACCGGAATCTTGATCAGCTGCCCGTACCTGAGCGAACGCGGATTGACGATGTTGTTGATGCGCTGCAACTCCCGCACCGTGGTCCTGTAGCTGCGGGCCAGCTGCGACAGCGTCTGACCCCTGCCTACCTTGTGACTCGAAAGGTAGTATCGCTGCTCGCTGTGCAGGCTCGACGCGGCAAGCGCCGCGTAGGACGTGCCGAACGCGGTGGCCTTGTCTGCCGGAAGGTTGAGCTTGTAGCCGGAGGGAACCCATGCGCGACCGCGAATGACTTCGTGCGATAGTGCCGGGTTGAGTTCAACCAGCTTCGCTTCGTCCACGCCCGCGCAGGTGGCGAGGTCCGACAGGGCCACGTAGTGATCCATCTCGACGGTCTTGACGTTCCGCTCGGGCACATGCAGACCGGGGCAGAACTCCTCGACCCTCGCGGCAACGTCGCGCGCGGCCAGGAACTCGGAGTAAAAATTGCGAGAGGCAAAGCCGAAACGACGGCTGCGATAATGGGTGACAATGCTGCCGAGGTCTTCGGTGCCCAGTTTTTTGACCGCGTAAGCCACGCCACCGGCGCCGTGGTTGTAAGCAGTGATGGCCAGTGGCCAGGATCCGAGCCGGTCGTAGTTCTCGCGGAGGTAGCGTGCCGCGGCCTCGGTAGAACGTATAGGGTCGCGCCTGTCATCGTAGGTATGGTCAACGTGCATGAAACGACGCCCGGTGCCCCAGGTGAATTGCCAGATGCCCACTGCCCCTGCGTAAGAACGCGCGGCGATGACGTAAGACGATTCGACCAGCGGCAGCGCCAGCAGGTCAACGGGTACCCCGTGTTTGGCGAGCAGCTTGGAGGTCTCGGGAGCGTAGCTGGCCTTTCGGCCGAGGGAACCGCAAAGACGGTCGGCGAGTCCCCGTTGATAGCGAAACTGGCCAGCAAGCCGCAGGCCCGACGTAACGCCACCGCTTCGCTCTGTGAGCAGCGCGGCTATTCTTTTCTCTTCGTCATTTTTGAGACTGCCGGCAGCCACGGACTTGAGCATCGCGGCTATGCGAGTCTTTTCGGCGCCCAGGCGCGCCCTGATAGCGCGGTCCTTGGCAGCTGCGGAAAGTCGGCCGTCGACAATGTCAGAAAAATCCACAATTCTGTAGACCAGTCCGAGGTCGTACATATCGTGATAGACAGCCTGGCTGCTGCTGTAGACAGCAAACACGTCGGTCCAGAACTCGACGTTGGGAACAAGTTCGTCAAAAAGGGGAAACTGTTCGTTCGGAGAAGCGGGCGAGGCCGTACCAGCTGCGGCCGCAGGACCCGCCAGGAGGACTATACACGCAACACCCACCGCGGCCCGGGCCGCCCACTCACTCACCACTGCAATCATCTACTTACCTCCGCCGCCCCTGGCCCCAAACTAACTAGTCTAACAGAGCGATGAGAGGCATTCTATACACCGCGCCGAAAGCCCCCGTCCTGCGGGCCATTGCGGGGGTCTGCCTGGGCCTGATCGGCCTTTCAGCGGCCAGCCTCCTCCTGCCGGGCTGCAACGCTGCCCCCCCGCGACAGGCCGGCACCCTGGCCGTGGCCCTGGAGGCGATGCCCACCCAGCTCGACCCGAGGCTGGCCACCGACGCGCACTCTTCGCGAATCGCCAGCCTGTTGTTTGCTTCGCTGCTTCGCCGCGACGCCGGTGGCCGGGCCGTAGCCTGGCTGGCCTCAAGCTGGCAGGCGGTCGACCCGCTGACGTGGCGATTCGAGTTGCGTACAGACTTCGTTTTTCATGACCGACGACCCGTTACCGCCGACGACGTAGTGGCCAGTTACCGGGCGCTGATGGATCCAGACCTGGGGTCGCCGCGTAAGGCCATGCTAGCTTCGGTGCAATCGATTGAAAAAACGGGGCCCTACGAGGTCGTGTTCAGGCTCTCGCAACCCGACGCCGCTTTCCTCGAGGCGGCAAGCTTCGCCATACTGCCGTCCGAACTGGCGGCTGAGCGCCACCTGTCGAGCGAGCAGTTGATCGGCGCTGGCCCCTACCGCCTGCTCGAAGTTCGTCACGGAGACAGCATACTGCTCGAAGCCCACGCCGACTACGCCGACGGGCACCCACCCATAGAGCGCATAGAGTTCAGGGTGATTCCCGACGAGACCATGCGCGCGCTCGAGCTGCAGCACGGCTCGGTGGACCTGGTGCAGAACGCGCTCGACCCCGACACCGTGAGCTGGCTCAAAGAGAACGCCGGCCATCTCGAAATCAGGCGGTCGCCCTCCAACAGTTTTCAGTACCTCGGGCTCAACCTCGACCACCCTGCCCTCGCCGACAAGCGCGTGCGCAGGGCTCTCGCCATGGCCATTGACCGACAGGCCATCGTCGACTACCTGCTCGCGGGCCGAGCCCGGGTGGCCAGCGGTCTGCTGCCACCCCAGCACTGGGCACACAACGACGGCGGCCCGGCGATCGTTTACGCGCCCGACAGGGCCGGACGCCTGCTCGACCGCGCCGGCTATCTTCGGCGAGGCCCCAACGGAACGAGACTAACGCTGGACTACAAGACCACTACCCAGCAGCTCCGTCGCCGCCTGGCCGAGGCCATAGCCGCCCAGCTGTCGGCGCTGGGGGTAGAACTCAAACTCTCGTCCTGGGAGTGGGGCACGTTCTACTCGGACATCAAAAAGGGTAATTTCGACAGCTACTCGCTGGCCTGGGTGGGAATCTCGGACCCCGATATCCTGCGCAACGTGTTTCACTCCGGCATGACACCGCCCCTCGGAGCCAACCGTGGTCGATTTGCCGACCGCCGCGTAGACCGACTGACCGACAAGGCACTGCTGACCGAGACGGTCCAACAGCGCGCCCGGCTCTACGCGCGCGTTCAGAAAAGACTGGCCGCGCTGCTCCCGGTTATCCCGCTGTGGTGGCCCGAGAACGTGGTGGTGACCAACCGACGACTCGAAGGCTTTACCCCCCATCCATCCGGAGACCTGCTGGGACTGGCTTCGGCCGAGCTCCTGGAAAAACCCCCGCCTGTTGACAGCAGCTCCGAAGGACGCGCGGTGCGCGAGCCCTTGAGATAAACTACCCTCGTATGCTGCCCTACCTGAGCAGGCGCCTGGCCGTACTCGTACCCACCGTACTGGGGGTCGCCACGGTAGTGTTTCTTCTCACCCACGCGATGCCCGGCGACCCGGTCGATATAATGCTCGGCGAGTACGCCCAGGCGGCCGACCGCGAAGCACTGTCGCGGCGCCTGGGCTTGGACCGACCCGTGTCGGTGCAGTACCTGTCGTTCCTGTCCGGCCTGGCGCGCGGCGACCTCGGCCGCTCCATACAGGGTGATCAGCCGGTGGCCGAACTGGTGGCCCTGCACGCGCCGGCCACCGCCGAGCTGGCCCTGGCCGCACTGCTGATCGCGATAGCCATTGCCCTGCCGTTGGGCCTGCTCTCAGCGTGGAAAGCGGGCGGAGCGATCGACCGCCTTTCGCTGACCGGCAGTATGCTGGGTGTTGCCGTGCCCAACTTCTGGCTGGGCCCCATGCTCGTGCTGCTGTTTTCGATACAGCTCGGCTGGCTGCCGGTATCGGGCAGGGGCGGTGCGGCCCACCTCGTGCTGCCCGCCCTCACCCTGGGTACGGCCATGGCCGGCCTGCTGGTAAGGATGACCCGCAGCAGCCTGCTCGAGGTCATGGGAGAAGACTACGTGCGCACCGCCAGGGCCAAGGGCCTCGGTGAAAGCATGGTCATGCTGCGCCACGTACTGGCCAACGCGCTCACGCCACTGCTCTCGGTGCTGGGCCTGCAACTGGGGGGTCTGCTGGCCGGCGCCGTGATCACCGAAACGATATTCGCCTGGCCGGGGTTGGGCAGGCTCATGGTGCAGGCGATCTACAGCCGCGACTACCCGGTGGTGCAAGGCTGTGTATTGGTGATCGCTGTCACCTACGTGCTGGTGAACCTGCTCACCGACCTCGCCTACGCCTGGGCCAACCCGCGCGTGAACTACGGTGACGACGATGACTGACACACCCCGCGCACGAAAACGCACGCCGCTGCTGCCGGGACTGCTGGTGCTGTCGCTGCTCACCGCCGGAGCGCTGTTTGCGCCACTGCTGGCCCCCTCGCCGCCCGCGGCCCAATCGTTGGAGAACGGCCTGGCCGCTCCCGCCCTCGACCACCCGCTGGGGCGTGACCGCCTGGGACGCGACCAACTCAGCCGTGTGCTCTACGGCGCGAGGGTGTCACTGGGCATAGGACTTGGCACGGTCGCGTTATCGCTGATGCTGGGCGTGTTGCTGGGCTGTGCGGCCGGCTACCTGGGAGGCCCGGTAGATTTTTTTATAATGCGCCTGGTCGACGTGCTGCTGGCGTTTCCGGGGCTGTTGCTGGCCATCGCCCTGGCTGCGGTGCTGGGACCCGGGGCAGGCAACGTAGTGCTGGCGCTGGGGCTCACAGCCTGGACGAGTTACGCCCGCCTGGCCCGCGGCGAGGTACTGAGCCTGCGCCGCCGCGAACACGTGCTCGCCGCCGAGGCCATGGGCCTGGGGCCGGCCAGGGTGGTGGCCCGGCACCTGCTGCCACTGCTGGCAGCACCGCTGCTGGTCCAGGCGAGCTTCGGCGTAGCGGGAGCTATCGTGGCCGAATCGTCGCTCAGTTTTCTCGGCCTCGGCGTGCAGGCGCCGTCACCGTCCTGGGGCTCAATGCTCAACGACGGACGATCGTTCCTGCTGGTGGCACCGCACCTGACCATTTTTCCGGGGCTGGCCATCCTCTTCACGGTACTCGGACTTAACTCACTGGGTGACGCCCTGCGCGACCGTCTCGACGTTCGCTTTCCCGGCTGACGGGGCGGCTGGCGCGCGCTTCAGTCCTGGCAGGACGGGCAGTAGAAACTCGAACGCCCGCCCACGCTGACCAGCTTGATCACCGAGCCGCAGTGGCCGCAGGGCTTCCCCACCTTGTCGTAGACCTGGTGCCGCCACTGGTACCCCCCTCGCCGGCCTATGCCGTCGAGAAAATCCGATACCGTTGAACCGCGGTGCTCGATGGCCTCGGTAAGTATACGGCGGCTGCTCTCGACCAGCAGCGCGCACTCGGCCCGGCTCACTCTCGGCATGCGCCGACGCGGCCTCACACCGCAGTCGAAGAGTATTTCGTTTACGTAGATGTTGCCCAGGCCTGCCACCACGCGCTGATCCATGAGTACGTCCTTGATGGTCCTGCGGCTGCGCGTCTTGAAGCCAGCCAGGTACGCGGCCGTGAAGCGGTCGGCCTGCAGGGGCTCGGGGCCGAGCTCGGCGAACAGCGAGCAGCTGTCGTAGTCGTCCATCACCACCAGGCCGAAACGCCGGGGATCGTTGAAACTGAGCACCGCGCCGTCGTCGAGTACGAACAACAGGTGGTCGTGCCTGGCCGGGCTCTCAAGGCCCCCGGGGTTGTGGATCAGGGTGCCGCTCATACCGAAGTGCAGTATGCAGGAAGGCCCCTGGTCGAGGTCGAGCACCAGGTACTTGCTGCGCCGGCGGGTGGCGGTGATGCTGCGCCCGGTCAGCAGGCGGGGCAAGGCTGGGTCGACCGGCCGCCGCAACGACGCGCAGCGCAGCTCCACGCCAGTGATCCTGCGCCCGACCACTAGCGGTTCGAGGCTGGAACGAACCACCTCGACCTCGGGCAGTTCAGGCACCGCGCTGTTCTTCCCGGTGAAGTCCGCGGCACAGCGCCGCCAGTTTTTCTATCTCGACCTGCTCGGCACGGCAGCCGGGATCGATGTCTGCCTCTTCGATGAGCTCGCGACCGCTGCCCTCGCCCAGTCTCGCATCGATCCACTTGACCAGGGTGTTGCCCAGCATCTTGCGTCTCGACACGAAGGCCGCCTTCACCAGCTCGGCAAAGAGCGCTTCATTGCCAGGGTCATAGCGAGGCCCGTCGAGGCAGGAAATTCTTATGACCATCGAGTCCACGGCCGGCGCGGGATCGAAACTTTCGGGCCCGACCTCGAGCCCGGCCTCCACGTCGGCGTACATACCCGTCATCACCGACAGCACGCCGTAGCTGCGGCTGCCCGGCCCAGACAACAAGCGCTGGCAGACCTCCTTCTGCAGCATCACGACCATCTCTTCGACCGGTGGGTGCTGCTCGAGCAGGTGACGGACGATAGCCGTACCGCTCTCGTAGGGAAGATTACCAACCACCAGGCAGGGCTCGTCGAGCAGGGAGTCCAGGTCGACCGCTAGCGCGTCGGCCTGCAGCACGCGCACGTGATCGCTGTTGTCGTAACGTGCCGCCAGCTTCGCGGCCAATTTGCTGTCGAGCTCGATGGCCAGCAGTTTGCTCGAGTGATCGGCGAGCAGTCCGGTCAACGCGCCTCGGCCAGGGCCGATCTCGACCACGCTGCGGCCCCGTGCCCCCGCCCAGTCGACTATCCTTTCACAGGCGACCCTGTCGACGAGAAAGTTCTGCCCCAGCCGCGGAGGCCGCCGCCGGGAGCCCTTCACCACTGGAACTTCACCATTGGCGCGTCACTGCACCGAGCCCAGCGGCAGCCGCGACACGGCTTCGAGTTGCTCGCCGGGCAGGCCGTTTTCCATGCGACGAACCGCCGCGTAGGCGATCATGGCCGCGTTGTCGGTGCACAAGCTGAAGGGCGGAAACAACGGAGTCATGCCACTGTGCGACAGTTGCTCGGTAAGTCGCCTGCGCAGCCGGCTGTTGGCCGACACGCCACCGGCAACCGCTACCGATGCGGGCGCAAAACGTTCCACGGCCTCCCCTACCCTTTTCAGCAGGCAATCTACTATGGCTTCCTGGTAGGACGCGCACACGTCCTCGAGACTGTGGCCCTTGCTGTCGTCGGAGTGAAGAAAATCCCACAGTGATGTTTTCAGGCCCGAAAAGCTGAAGGCCAGCGAGTCGTCACGAACCCGCGGCCGCGGAAAACGCAGCGCGGTCGGATCGCCCCTGCTCCCCAGTTCGTCCATGACCTTGCCCCCGGGCCAGCCCAGGTCGAGCATCTTGGCACCCTTGTCGAAAGCCTCACCGGCCGAATCGTCACGCGTGCGGCTAAGCTCCCTGTATACGCCCACGTCTTCGACAAGGTACATCGCCGTGTGTCCACCGGACACCAGCACTGACAGCAAGGGAAAATCGTCCTGCGCTTCGACGAGCGGAGACAACACGTGTCCTTCGAGATGGTTGATCCCGTACAACGGTCGGTCGAGCGCCAGCGCCAGGCCCTGGGCCGCCGACAAGCCCACCAGCAGTGACCCCACCAACCCCGGCCCGCGCGTGACAGCGACAACGTCGATCTCGCCGAGTTGCCTGTTGCCCAGCTCCAGTGCCCGCCCGATAACGGTCTGTACCGTCTCAAGGTGGCGTCGCGCCGCCAGCTCTGGCACCACTCCACCGTAGTCGGCGTGCAAGGCGTCCTGCGAAGCCACCAGGTTGGACAGCACCGTCCGATCCTCGACCAGCGCGGCCGACGTGTCATCGCAGGAAGTTTCTATACCCAGTACAAGCACGTTCAGCCCTCCCGGCCAGAAATTTTGCCGGTGAGCCCGGCGGGGAGATACACCTGCCGCCTGAGCAGCTCAATTTCAAGCGCCAGTCGGTCGTCATCGGGTACGAGGCCGTCGAGTTTTTCCAGGTACACCCGTCCGCGGGCTGGGTCACCGCCCCGGCGCCAGGCCTCGGCCATGTACAGCCAGGTGTACCAGCTGCCACCGTCCAGCCCCATGGAGCGCTCGAGCAGGTCGAGGGCGTCTTCGTTACGTTCGCGTGTCATCAGGTCCCTCGCGCGGGCAACAAAGCGCAGGCTGGCCAGGCGTCCCGCCCCCAGCTGCCCCCCGGCAGCAGCCCCAGCGACAGCCTCGTCGAGCAGCAGCCCCGCCCGGGCCAGTTGTCCCGACTTGACCGGCTCCTGGCCCGGCCGACCCGCCGTGGCACCGGCGGCCGGAAAACGCGGCAGGTTGGCCACCGAGCAGGCCGAGACAAGCAACAGGGAACAGAGCAGAACAAGGCGCGCAACGACCGGCAGGACCGGCACTGGTTCAGTGCCCAGGGTCTGCCTGCCTGGGCAGCAGGTGGCCAAGGGCACCACAGTGTTGGGTGGGAACGTCATCCTCGAGAAATGCCTCCGTGATTGTATCTTTACAAGCCACGGTGGCCAACAGTCCACTTCGAGGATCGATCTCGACCAGCTCGATGCCGGCCGGCACCTGGAAAGCCGACGGCGGCTGGTCCTCGAGTGCTTCCTTCATAAAACGCGTCCACACGGGCAACGCAGCCGTCGCCCCGCTCAGGCCCACGTGCCCGGCCTTGTCGAAGCCCACCCAGGCCACCGCCAGCAGCCCGGGGGTGTAGCCGGCAAACCAGGCGTCGTTGTAGTCGTTGCTGGTGCCGGTCTTGCCGGCGGCCGGGCGAGTAAAACCGTCGGTGCGCGCACGTCGACCCGTACCGCGCTCCATTACTCCCTCCAACAGGTGAGTCACCAGGTAAGCGTCCACTGCGGGGATTACCCGTTCAAACTCCAGGCGGTTGCCCTCGATGAGCTTACCCGTTCGGTCGACAACCTTGGCAACCCCCAGCGGTTCGGCCTTCATGCCACCGCCGGCAAAAACCGAGTACACGCGGGCGACGTCGAAGGGCGAGATCTCGTAAGCGCCCAGCGAGATGGCTGGCCAGGGCCGCAACGCTTCGTCTACTCCCAGGCGAACCGCCAGGTCGCGTATCTCTTCGATACCCACATCGCGAGCGATCCTCGCGGTGGCGGTGTTGATCGAGCGCTCCAGTGACTCGCGGACGGTTACCTCTCCGTACAACTTGTCCGAGTAGTTGGCCGGCGACCACTGCTTTCCGTCATAGTCCCAGGTAAACGGTTCATCGGTCACGCGGCTGGTGGGCAGCAGGTGCACCCTGCCTACTTGCTCGCTGCCGACCGCCGCGAGCATGACAACCGGCTTGAACACCGAGCCGGTCTGCCTGCGCGCGTTGAGTACCCTGTTGAACTGGGTGCGCCCGTAGTCGCGCCCACCCACCATGGCGAGGATCCTTCCCGTGCGCGGGTTGAGGGCAACCAGCGCACCTTCTATGCGGTCGCCCTGCTCCCTGACCAGGGTGGGAAAATCCCTCTCCAGCCTGTCGAGATCCTCGGCAACGGCCCGTTCGGCCGCGTGTTGAAAGCCCGCGTCCAGG
>CAUZFM010000031.1:0-28311 GCA_963579235.1 uncultured Binatia bacterium (SeqCode) | reverse complement strand
GTCTTCCTCTTCGTCAAACGAGCGGTAGCGAAAGCGCTCCATGTAGTCCTTGAGCTTCCCAGGGTACTCCTCGAGATGCCCGGCTTCGATATCCCAGATGCGCGTGGCCAGGCGGTTCACGAAGGCGCGGTTGTGACTCACGAAAATCATGGTGCCGCCAAAGGTAGCCATTGCCTCGGCCAAGGCCTCGGCCGAGCCGAGGTCGAGATGGTTGGTGGGTTCGTCCATGAGCAGGAGATTGCCCGGGTTGACCATCATGCAGGCCAACGCCACGCGAGCTTTCTCGCCACCGCTGAGGACAGCGATTTTCTTGTCGACATCGTCGCCCGAAAAGAAAAACGTGCCGAGCACGTTGCGCACCGCCACCATGTCATCGCCTGAACTTGCGCGGTAGACCTCGTCCAGAACGGTGGCCGAAGGATGCAACTTATCGGTCACGTGCTGGGCGTAGTAGCCCGCTTTCACGTTGGCACCACTGCGCAGCGACCCGGTGCTGGGATCAAGCTCGCCCGCGAGGATCTTGAGTAGCGTCGTCTTGCCCGCACCATTGGGTCCGACGATGGCAACGCGGTCGCCGCGGCGCACCTGCAGGTTGAGGTCGCTCAGCACCTTGAGCTCACCGTATGAATGGCTGAGCTTTTCTACCGACAGCACCGTGCCGCCGGCACGAGCGCAAGCTGGAAAACGAAACGAAAGCGTGCCGCCCTCGCGCAGCCTGGCCACCTCGTCCATCTTCTCGAGCATTTTGACCCGGCTCTGCACGGCCTTCGCCTTGTTGGCCTGGGCCCTGAAGCGATTGATAAAACGCTCGGCGTGCTCGCGTTCACGGGCGATGTTGGTCGCTCTACGATCGAGCACCTCGCGTTCCTCGGCCCTGAGCAGGAGGTAACGCTCGTAGTTGCCGGTGTACTGGCGCAGTCCTTCGATCTCGTAGGACACCACGCGATTAATCTGCTCGTTGAGAAACTCGCGATCGTGGCACACCAGCACCATCGCGCCCTTCCAGCGCGCCAGGAATCCACCCAGCCACGCCACCGAGGGAACGTCGAGGTGGTTGGTCGGCTCGTCGAGCAGCAACAGGTCGGGTTTCTGGTAGAGCAGGCCCGCTAGCACCGCGCGCATCTTCCAGCCACCGCTGAACTCCGACAGGTCGCGTGGGAGATCGGTCTCCGCGAACCCCAGACCGGCCAGTATTCGGACGGCCTCGTGTCGCGAAAAATGGGCTTCAAAGTGGGCGAGTTCGTCGTGGAGGTCAACGAGTTTCTGGGAAAGGCCGAGCTGCTCCTGTTCGTCGGTAGCGGTCGTCAGCTCTTCTTCCACGCCTGCGAGCATCTGCTCGACTTCGCTGCGTCCCGGCACCGAGTCGAGCACCGAATCGATCAGCGTGCTGCCGCCCTCGATCTCAATTTCCTGGGGCAGGTAACCCGAGCGCGCCGCGCCGGCAAAGCGTATGCTGCCACCGTCGGGTTCGACGCGTCCGGCCAGCACGCGCATGAGCGTCGACTTGCCCGTACCGTTGCGGCCGACCAGGCCGATCCTGTCTTCCTCGCCGATGCGCAGGTCAACGCCGTCGAGGAGTCGGCGACCCCCGAACCCAATCTCCAGGCCTTCGGCTGTTACAAGTGACACAGTAGTAAACGCAGTGGCGGGTAGCGCGAGAAAGCGCCAGCCGGGATATCAGTTGCCGGTAAGCGTGGCCCCCGCCGGATGTTCGCCCAGTACCGAGTCGCGCACCCGCACCCTTCGACCGGCGTGCAAGCCGGCGTGGCTACCGGTGAGCGCGTTCTGCTCAATCTCTACCGAGCGAGCCGTCACCCGCTGGTAGGCAGCCACGCCCGATCTGCCGTTGCCCACGATACGCAGGTCGCGCACACGCACGCGGGTACCGGCAACGCCGGCGGCCGAAAAGCCGCTGATCTCGCCCGGCCCCAGCACGCTGCAGCTGCTTCCGTAAAGGCACCGCACTCCCTGCCGAGGAGTGCGGGTTTCGGGGTTGCCGATAATGCGGAAGCCGTCAAGACGCAGCCTGGATCGATCGGACAGCACTACGCCCTCGGTGGAGGCCTCACTGCAGTCCAGATCATCGAGCAGCCAACCCGTGTCGCCGGCTTCAACCAGCTGGCCGCAGTGGTCCACCACCACGTCATCGGCAACGGCAGGCAGCGCCAGGACGCAGAGCAGTGCAGGGACGACGAGAAATATTGCCCAGCCCGGGTCGGCTGTAATAACTTTCATAACGGCTACAGCATAAAGCGATACCGCTGGCTTGCAAGGGGAAACCGCCTTATCCCGCCAGAAAAAGTCATGAAACCGAAGGAGAAAACGCGAATAGAAGCCCAAAAAACAACTCCGGAAACAAGGGTCTTCACCTTGTCCCCGGAGCAAGGGTGCTTATTGCGCCCCCGTTCATGAACCGCCTCAGTAGGACGGCTCTGTATGCAGTTCCGGGACTCCGATCGGTGTGCCCCGTCCGCAAGACAACGATACCACCCTGTAGTGGCAGGGCAAGAGACATTTTGGTTAGCGGCGAACTTTATTCGCGCAAAGCACAGCCACCGTGCCGTGCCCCCCCGATCGCTCCCGCAAATAGCTCGCCCGGCTGCAGGGCGGGCCGTTTTCTCAGGCCGCCGCCACGGTTACAGGCACGCCGTTGAGCACCGCGTTGCCCGTCAGGCCCTCGGTCTGAGCCTCGTCGGTGAGGTCGTTTACCGACACCCCACCCGCTTCTGCCGCCACCTTCATGCGGGTTCCGGGGCGGTCGTGCCCCCAGCCGTGGGGAATGCTGACCACCCCGACCATAATCTCGTCGCTCAGCTCCACCGGAATATCCACCCGGCCCACGCGGCTCTTAACGCTCACCAGCTGCCCATCCGCCAGGTCCAGGCGCGAGGCATCGGCCGGATTGATCAGTGCCGTGCAGCGGGGCTTGCCCTCGGCCAGGCTCGGACAGTTGTGCATCCAGGAGTTGTTTGACCGCAGGTGCCGTCGGCCGACCAGCAGCATGCCGTTGCCCTCGGCGTCGGGCTCAGTCACCTGCCCCACCCTTCCCCGGGCAAAGTCTGCGGCCAGGCGTTCGAGCTCTCCCTCGACCATGTCACCGGCAAGCTTGACGCGTCCGTCGTCGTTAAGCACTACCCGCGCCAGGCCACCTGTCTTGAGCGCACCCAGGTCCAGCCCCGAGGGATGCTCGGAGAGTTTCTCAACCGTCAGCCCGTGCTCGCCACCGGCGAGCATCATATCGACCACCTCGGTAACCGTTGCCGACATGGCCTGGGCGGGGTCCGCCTCGGGTTCGCCGCCCGAAGCGGCTGTGTCTTCGTTGCGCAGCCGGACAAGCTCTGACAGCAAGCCACGGCTGATTTCCCACTCGCTCAGGTCGCCATCCGCGGCCTCAAAAACCGGCCGGCTGAAACGGGCAGTGTCGCGCACGGCCAGTTGGTGAAACGCCAGGCTGTACTGCGGATTCATGAACGAATTTCTCGGCGGCAGTATAACGTTGGCAAACCTGGTGGTCTCGTTGAGCGCGGGGTCTAGACTGACCATGAAGTCGAGTCCCTCCAGCGCGCCCTCCAGTCGCCGACCGTTGGGCGTAGACAATACCGGGTTGCCGGCCATCGTGACCAGGCCGCGCAACTGCCCTTCACCAGGCGTATCCATTTCTTCGGCCATGGTGGCAGCCGGGATCTCGCCGGCGAACTCGGCCATGCCGCGCACCCGCGACTTCCAGCGACCGTACCTGCCACGCGAACGGTTGGGTATCGCGGCGTGGGGAAACATCAGGCCGCCTTCCCGGTCGACCTTGCCCGTGAGCAGGTTAACGGCAAGGGCCAGCACGCTGACCAGCGTGCCGTAGGGCTGCAGGCAGGTGCCGATGCGGGGGTACACGGCCGCCGCCGGCTCGTCGGTAAAATCCTTGACGAGCTCGCGGATGTCGGCCGCGGTAATTCCCGTGAGCAGCTCCACTGCTTCGGGGCTGTACCTGGCGGCGTGCTGTTCGATGAGCTCAGCGCCGTCGATCAGCCCGTCGGCCGCGCCGGGCGCAACCAGTCCCTCGGCAAAAAGGACGTTGAGCATGGCCAGCAGCAGCAGCGGGTCGGTGGACGGTCGTATGAACAGGTGGCGATCGGCCATGCGCGCGGTCTCGGTGCGGCGCGGGTCTATGACCACCACCTTGCCACCGCGTTTCTGTATGGCGCGCAGGCGGCCACGGATGCCAGGGGCGGTCATGAAGCTACCGTTCGAGGCCAGCGGGTTGGCGCCCATCACGATCAGCATTCGGCAGCGGTCGACGTCGGGGACGGCGATGGTCAACTGGCCGCCGAACACCTGCTGGGCCGCCAGCATGTGGGGAAACTGGTCGACCGTCGACGCGCTGAAACGCACCTGGCTGTCCAGTGTGCGTATTAGCATGCCGGCCGACAACTGGGCCGGCAGGTTGTGTACCGTGGGATTACCGAAGTAGGTGGCCAGCGTGTCACGACCGCCGGTCTTCTGCACCGCGTGCAATCCCTCCGCGGCGACACGAAAGGCCTCGTCCCACTCCACTTCTCGCCAGCTGTCGCCCTCGCGAATCACCGGGCGACGCAGGCGGTCGGGGTCTTCGTGCAGGTCGACGAGTGCAAATACCTTGGGACATATGTAGCCCCGCGACAGGGGGTCGTTCTCGTCTCCCTCGATTTTTACGACACGGTCCTGCTCGGTCTCCACGAGGATTCCACAGCAGGCTTCACACAGGTTGCAGGCACGATGATGTAGCGGCATGGGGGCAGCTTGCCACAGCGGCGTTGTCCACGGAACAGTTGCCATTCCAAGGGAGTACCCTTCCAACGGGATACCCTTCCAACGGGGGCCCCCGCAGCGAAAAATGGGTTCCGTGTCGCCACTGCTGCACGATACCAATTGCGCCCGGCCCGCGGCTGCTGCTAAAAGAAAGTGTGGCCAGTGAAATAACAAAAGGAATCGAAGTTGCAGTACGGGTTGCCTACATTGCCCAACAGTCCGACCCGGCCCGGGACCGCTACGTGTTTGCCTACCACATCACGATTGACAACCAGTCAGAGCGCAGCGTGCAGCTGCTCGACCGCCACTGGGTTATCACCGAGCAGGACGGGTCGGTGCGCGAAATGGAAGGCGAAGGCGTGGTCGGGGAACAGCCGGTGCTCGAACCAGGCGAAGAGCACGAGTACAACAGCGGTGCGATACTGGGTTGCCCCGATGGCAGCATGCAGGGCAGCTACGGCATGATAGGCGAGGATGGCGAGACCTTCCGGATCACCATACCCCGCTTTGAGCTGAACATGCCGCGCACCCTGCACTGATCGAAGAAGCATGCTCCCCTTCAGAGGGTGACAAGTTCTTCGGCGCTGCTCGGGTGAATGCCCACCGTGGCGTCAAACTGGGCCTTGGTGGCGCCGGCCTTCATGGCAACGGCTACACCCTGTATGATCTCGGGCGCGTCGGGTCCGGTCATGTGACATCCCACCACAGTGTCGTCACTTTCGCGCACGACCAGTTTCATGAACACCGGCGAGCGGCGACCGGTGAGCGAGTGCAGCAGCGGATTGAAGCGCGTGCTGCAGGCGCGTACGCCGTCCTCGCCCCAGCGTTCGCGCGCCTGTTCTTCGCTCAGACCCACGGTTGCTATGGGAGGCTCGCTGAACACCGCCGTGGGTATGCCCTCGTAGTCCATCACGCTGTCCTTGCCGCCGAACTCGCGGTCGGCCAGGGCGCGACCTTCCTGTATGGCCACCGGTGTCAGCATCACGCGCCCGGTGAGATCGCCCACGGCAAACACGCCCTCAACATTGCTACGCAAGCCCTCGTCCACCAGCACCTGCCCCTGCGGGCCCGTGGCCACGCCGACCGCTTCGAGGCCCAGCCCCTCGGTGTTGGGCTTACGCCCGGTTGCATAAATGACCACGTCACTTGTGATTTCCGACGCCTGTTTGCCGCTTTTCAACTGCAAGGTCAGCCCGCCATCGCCGCGCTCTACACCCTCGACCACGCTGTTCGCGCAGAGTTTTATACCCGAATCCCCCATGCGCTCGGCCAATTCGGCGCGGATGTCTTCATCAAAACCGCGAAGTGGCAGCTCACGCCGGTAGACGAGCGAGGTCTGGGTACCGAGCGCCGATAATACGCCGGCCAGCTCAACGGCTATGTAGCCGGCACCGACCACCACGGCTCTCGCCGGCTGCTCGGCCAGTTCAAAAAACCCATCGCTGGTAATCGCGTGCTCCACGCCCGGCAGCGTGGGCAGCGCGGGCCGGCTGCCGGTAGCGAGCAGCACCCTGTCAGCTTTTATCTCGCGACCATCGACCTGCACGCTGCCCGGACCGCAAAGCCTGGCCCTGCCATGCAGCAACTCCACGCCGGCCTCGGCCAACAAGCGCTCGTGCACGCCCTCGAGTCTGCCGACCTCGGCGTCACGAGCGGCCACCAGTGCCGGCCAGTCGAGCTCGGCCGGGCCGTTGGATCGCCAACCATAAGCGGCCGCGTCATGGGCCGAGTGGGCGTACGAGGCCGCAAAGAACATCAGCTTCTTGGGAATGCAGCCGCGTATGACGCAGGTGCCGCCCAGGCGGTCGCCTTCGACCAGCAGCACTCGCGCGCCGTAAGACGCAGCCCGCTTGGCCGTGGCCAATCCACCGCTGCCGCCGCCGATGACAAGAAGATCAGGATTTGATTGAGCCATAACAGTGCCGTGCTAGACGGGTCAGCCACGGTACACAAGCCAAGGGGCCGACAGGCCCATCCCCTCGACCTGCCGCGCCCGGCCTTTATCCTATTTTTACTAAATTATTCAGCTGGAAAAAAGGCCGAAAAAAGGGAGCCTCTCCGAAGTGAGGCTCCCCCTGCCGTAGGTCGTGTGAAGGAGAATGGCAGTGACTCAAGATTGCACCACTTGCAGAGAGATTCCCAGTCGATTTCGCACCGCCCCCCGAGCAGGCTCGGCTTGCCCGCTATTTAACAGAGTGCTGTTCGACGAGTCAGGGAGGCAGGCCGCCGAGGGCCACCCCCCCAAGTGGATGGTTCGCCCTAAGTACCTGGTTTTTATTGGATTTCTCCACGTCGGCGAAAAGCCCGCCAAACACGCGGCTTTGCCGGGGAGGTAGCTGCGGAAGCCCGCACGGCAGGCGGCCAAGCGGCAGCTCGACTTGAATCGGCAGCCATCTGCGGGCAGGCAGAGCCTGTGGATACAACTCTCGAAGACCCCTCCATCACGCGCGTAATAGACCTGCTCTACAAGGCCCAGGCCTCGCGCGACCTCGCCGCCTGGCTCGACCTGTTTGCCACCGACGCGGTGGTGCACGACCCCGTCGACTCGCCAGCGGCCGAGGGCCACAAGGCCATAGCCGAATTGTGGAAGCAGTACACCGGGCCGTTCGCATCATACCAACGGCGTCCCGAGCGGGTGCTGCAGAGCAGGGGCGGTGCGGCTGTTTACTGGACCGGTACTGCCACTGCTGGGTCAGCCGAGACCGACTGCGAAGGCATCGACGTATTCGAGTTCAACGACGACGGTAAGATCCGCGCGTTGATGTCCTGGTGGGATCCAGCCGGCCTGCTGCTCACACTCGCGGGCGAGTAGTCGCCGCCTGGCTCATACGCGGCGAAAGCGGCCGTCTTCTTCCCTGGTCAACTCGCCGCGAGCGATCAAGCGCTCGGCGTGCCGCTCCATCATCACGCGCTCGACGAAGGGCTGCCAGGGTATGTGCTCGTAGCGCTTCCCGTACACCACGCACTCACGCGCGATCTCTCCCAGGCTGCGCGGCTCTTCGCTCAACTCGAGCAAGCGCCGGTCACGATGATCGACCACGGCCAGGTAACGGTCGACCGCGCCAACGAGATCGTCTTCTATGACGCCCGCTTCATGAAAACTCACGAAGGCCCGCAACCCGGGAGCCATGTCACGCAGCATCTCGAGCGAAGTAACCGTGTCGTCGAGACTCGCAGAAGCGTCGGCGTAGTAAGGCCCGAAGGAGGTCAGGTCGAGATCACCCACGAAAACTATGTCGTCAGGCTCAAAACGAACTACCAGGTGCCCAGCCGTGTGGCCGGGCGTGTGCAGCAGGTGCACGCGGTTACGGCCGGTGTCGATAACCTGGCCGTCCACGGCTGAGCGGGCGTCTGGTCGCGGGCTGAAGTTGAACTTGTCTACCGTTACCTGCCGCCAGAGCGTGTCGAACTCCTCGTCCATGCCGTAACCGGCCATGAGCGCGTCCAGCGAGGCCATGAGCGGGGCATCGTTCTCGTGCAGCAGCAGCTCGGCGTCTTCAAAGACAGAGTTACCGGCAAAGTGATCTTCGTGCGCGTGGCTGTTGATGACCAGGTCGACCTTGCGGCTCGTGACCGACGCGCCCGCCTCGGCCACGTCGAGCGACGGGTCTACGACCAGGCACAAGTCATCTTCGAGCAGCAGCGAGTTGCCCGATGGGTACTTGCCTCCGCGCGATCCCCCGAGAAGGTGCAGGTCGCCCCGCTCACCCAGGCCGAGCCGCTCCATGCGGACTCAGGCTCCGCCGACGCGATCCATCACGCGCCGCTGCTCGTCGGGGCCGGGCACGCCGCCATCCTCGAGTTCCACGCCGGTGCTCTCGAGAAAACGACTCACCATTGTGTAGAAACCCACGGCCACCAACAGCTCCACCACCTGGCGATCACCGAGAGCGGCGCGAAGTTTTTCGAGGGTTGCGTCCCCCAGGCGGGCGTCAGCCAACAGCTCATCTGCCGCTGCGATGACGCCGCGCTCCAATTCTGAAAACGCGCCGGAGTTGACCTCGCCCTGCTCAAGAGCGTCCACCTGGGCCTGGGTCACACCGCAGGCCATGCCTATGGGAACATGCTGGGCCCACTCGTAACCGGCACCGGCCACGCGGGCCACGCGCAGTATGGCTATCTCCCTCAGCGCGGCATCGAGTTCGAGGCCTCCGAGCACCACCGCGCCCATGTCCTGGAAACCCGCCAGCAGGCCCGGCGACCACGCCAGCATGCGAAAAATATTGAGCGGCCGACCGAGCGCGTTCAGGCGCCGGGTGGTCTGCTCGTCGAGCGTGTCGAGGTCGGGGTAATCAAGCCTAGCCAATATGCTTCTCCTTTGTCGGCCCGGGAAGAAGACAGCTATCAGGAAGCCCGGGTCCTGAACAGGCCCGCCGATGCCGCGTCGCACAGGTCGTTGTAACCGCACCAGTTGCACAGCACGCCAGGGTCGGGCGGGAAAACCGTCGCCGCTTCGATGGCCGCGATTTTCTGCACCAGCCCCGATTCTATCTCGTCGGCTTCCTCGCGGCGTACCACCGCGCGCAGGACGCGCCCGCGCTTGAGAAAATCGAGCACCAGCTCGACCTCGTCGTCGTCGGTCTCGCGAAACATCGCCAGCGCGTACGCACGCAACTGCTCGGCCTCCTTGCCCTCAAATCGAGTCGGGACACGCTTGCCGGTCTTGTAGTCGATGATGTGCAGGCGACCCTCGTCGTCCCTGGCCAGGCGATCGATGAAGCCCTGGAAGAACCTGCCGTTGGCCAGCTCTATTTCAAAGTGGTACTCGCAGCCGATTGTCTTCATCTGGTCGACAGAGAAGCGCGTAGCGTGCCAGGAGCTGAGAAGCCTTGCCCCTTCGCGGCGGTAGTACTCCATGTTGTCGTTGGCCTTGATGACGCGAATCGGCGGCACGTGGTCGGCGAGCATCTGGTCCCAGTGACGGCAGTACCACTCCACCGCATCCTCGGACGAGCGTTCTCGGCCATCTACACGCTCGTTGAACAGCCACTCGGCGGCCTCGTGCACGCGGCTGCCCATGAAACCCTCAACCGACTGGAAGGCCTCCTTGACACCATCGAGATAACGATAGCGAAAACGACGAGCGCACTGCGTGAACTGGTTCACGCGTGAAAAGCTGTAGGGCCCCGCCAAGGCGGCGCCCGCGGTCAGGCTGGGAGACGGCATGACATCTTCATTGCTCGGAGCCGGTGGCGGATGCAAGCAGGCCGACACCGCGAGTCCCCTGGCAGCGGACCTATACGCCGGCAGGCTCACTGCTGCGCCTCCTCAACGACAGCATCGGATTTAAAATAGCGTCCTCCCTGCCAGAGGAAGCCCACAGCGAAGGTCGCACTCGGCACCAGCGCCACGTGCCAGACCAGTGCCCAACCCGCACCCAGTTGGCGGACATCGCGTACGCCCCAGACCATGAAACAGCCCAGCAGGTATCCCAGGTAAGCCATGGCCAGCCACCTGGCCCAGGTACGGCGGGTCCACAGCCCCCATGCGCCGGGCAACCACACCGCCAGATGAACCAGCAGCACGAGGGTGGCCACGTTACCGCTGAAGCGCCAACCGAAAAGTGCCTGCGAGTAGTCGGCCGGGCCCCCCAACGCCAAGCGCCCCAGCTCAAGAGCGGTGGCCGACAGCGCCACCACGACAAGTGCCAACACGAAGCGTGGTCTGCGAGTACTCACAGCGTAGTTATGTCACCGGAAGGGCTGCGAATCCACGCCCCGCTGGTCGGCAAGCTGAAGGGCGCGCGGCGCTATCAGTTGACCTCGCGAACCCTGGGACAGGCCTGCCCAAGGTAGCGCAAGAGGTTCCAGCCGTGGAACAGTTCGGGGTACAACACCGGCTTGCCGCTGGTCACCAGCCCCACCGAGATGCGACGCTCCGGATCTGCCCAACCCAGCACGTTGGTAAAACCGAGGTGCCCGAAGGCCTTGCTCGTGTCGGGACCGTAGACGCTGATCCATTCACCGCCCAGGAAGAACCCCATGCCGTAACGTATTGGCGCGCCCAGGGTGAAATCGAACTCGAGGTAAGACTGCTCCATCGTGGCCCGGCGTATGGTGAGCGGGTTGAACACCTGCACTCCGCCCAGCGTGCCACCGGCCGCAAGCAATTCGTAGAAACGGCTGAGTTCTTCGGCCGTGCCGCAGATGTTGGCCGACGGAACGATGCCAGTGAGAAAGCGCTCGTCGTTGGTCATCTCCATGACCTGGTCAAAATCGATACCCAGGGCTCGTTTCAACACCGTCGACACCGGCGGCATTAAGGGCAGGCCGGTGTGGTAGTTGCGCACCACGCTGTCCAGCTTGTCGGGCGCCACCCCGTAGTTCAAGCCCTCGAAACCGAGCGGGTCGAGTATCTCGCTGGCCAGCACCTCGCGGATACTCTTGCCAGTCACGCGGCGCACGATCTCACCCAGGATAAAGCCGCCGCTGATCGCGTGGTAGGCAAGACGACGTCCCGGGCGTCCGCTTACCCGCGCTTCGGCCAGGTGACCGATCACCCAGTCGTGATCGCCGAGATGGTCGAGGTCAAAAGCCGCCGGGGGGAGATGCGGCAGCCCGGCCCGGTGAGTGAGCACGTGCTTGATGGTTATCCATTTTTTCTGCTGCGCGTTGAACTCCGGGATGTACTCGCACACCGGGTCATCAAGGTGCAGCAAGTGGCGCTCGTCGAGCAGGTGAATGACCATGGCTGTAATGGCCTTGGACGCCGAGAAAATATTGAAGGGCGAATCCAGCCCCACCTTGACCGGCGGCACGTCTTCCGGGTCACCCGGCCCCGAACCTCTCACGTAGCCTATGGTCCGGTTGAGTATGATGCGCCCGTGGCGACGCACGCACATGCCCACCGCCGGGTGAATGCCACTGGCAAACAATTCGCGGGCGGCCTGCCATGATTTCTCGAGCAGCACCGAATCCGCGCCCACCTCGGCCGGATGTACCTCGCGCTCGTGGTCTATGGTCTCCACGCTGCTGATATCGCTCGGCACGCGCGCACGCGTGACCAACGATGGCATCAGCGAATAGGCCATGTCGAGAAGCGCCGGGCCTGGTACGTCATCGGGATGTTCTTCTTCTGTCACGGATTGGAGCACTCCCCCCATTATAGCCTTCCCGGCGGCCCACCACCGATAGCCGCAGGGGTATTTTTTTGTTTCGCGGACGGCGGGTTTCTCTCCCCCACGCGGCGGACGACCGGGCCCAATCGCTTTTCAATCCGCTGCAAGCGTGCAAAAACCCACGCATGCAAAACGACGGCAGCGCGACCACGGCCAACGAAAAGCAGATCAACTACTGGGACCAGACCGCCGGCCCGCGCTGGGTGGCCATGCAGGACTCGCTTGACCGCTTAATAGGCCCGATGGGGGTAGAGGCCCGGCGCCGCGGCGCCCCCTTTGCGGGCGAGTCGGTGCTCGACGTCGGCTGCGGCTGCGGACAGACACTGCTCGAACTGGCCGCAGATGTGGGCGAGAGCGGCAGCGTTACGGGCGTGGACGTCTCTTCGCCCATGGTAGCGCGGGCCAACGAACGTGCCGCGGACGGCGGGTTTAAAAACATAGAGGCCTTCGTGGCCGACGCCCAGGTATACAACTTTGAGCCGGGAGCTTACGACCTCGTGTACTCACGCTTCGGTGTGATGTTCTTTGACGACCCCCTGGCTGCGCTCGGTAACCTCGGGCGCGCAATAGAAGGCGGCGGCAGGATGTCCTTCGTGTGCTGGCAGGCCATCACCGAAAACCCGTGGATGTTCGAACCCACGCGCGCGGCCATGGCCCACGTTGCCATCGAGCCACCCACCGACCCGCACGCGCCCGGGCCGTTCGCCTTTGCCAACCGCGAGCGGCTGCTTGGATTGCTCACCGGGGCAGGCTTCGGTGACGTGCTGGTCGAGCCCTTCGAAGTAGAAATGGAAGTCGGCGGCGGTGCCGAGCTGGACCAGACGGTCGAGTTCATGCTGCAGATGGGACCGGCCGCGCAGGCCGTGCGCGAGGCCGACGCCCGGACCGCCGAGGCGGCCCGGGGCGCGGTGCGCGAAGCACTCGAGCCTTACTACAGCGCCGAGCGCGGCGTGATCATGCCCGGCCGCAGCTGGATAGTCAGCGCGCGGGCTTGAGGGCAGGCTTGAGGGCGAACGCCCGCGACATCATGTCGGCCGCGTCTATTGTGGCAGCAGTATCGCCGGCAAACTCGTTGTAAGAGCGCTGCACGTTGAACACCAGTCGCTCGGGGGCCTCCCACTCGCCGTAAGGCCCGAGGTCTATCTGCCGGCAGGCGTCGTCCACGGCCACGCCGCGGTCGAAAAAAACGCGCGCCTCTCGCAACACGTAGGCAAAGTAATCGCGCAGGCCCAGCAAGCCGTCAGTACCACACACCGGCCCGTGGCCGGGCACTACCACCTCGGGCTCGAGCGCCACCATGGCGTCGAGCGAGTCCATCCACAGCTGCGTCGTGCCGGCCCAGCCTATGGGCGTGCACTGGTTGAAAAGCAGGTCGCCGGTGAACAGCACGTTCTGCTCCGGAAGGTGAACGACCATGTCGTTGTCGGTGTGCGCCGGGCCCATGGGGATCAACCTCGCTACCGTGCCGCCGAGATCAAGCTCGGTGGCCTCCACGACCGATTCGGTGGGCAGCTCCAGCTCCACGCTTGCGTGGTCAAAAGGGCGCAGCTCCTCGGCCAGCGCAGCCTGCGCGGGCTCGAGAGTGGCTGGGTCAGCGTCGGCCAGGGCCTGGAACAAGCCGTGCATCCCGGCCTCGGCCTGCATCGCAGCCGCGCAGTTGGCGTGGGCAATGATACGCGCGCCGTGCATGGCCGAGTTGCCGCCGGTGTGGTCGACGTTGTGATGGGTGTTCACCAGGGTGCCCGGGCGCTCTGGCCGAACGCCCGCGTAAAGCCCCAACAGCTCGTCGGTCAGTGGGCGGTCCCAGAAGGTGTCGACCACCAGCCCGTCGCCCGAATCGACCAGGCCCGAGTTGCTCCAGCCGAGCACGGTGGGTTTGCCGAGTTGCGTAACCGCGTAAACCGAATCTGCTACCTGAGTGAGTTCCATTCGTGTGTGCCTCTTTCTCCCGGTAACAGCCATAGCCCGTTACCACCGCACAGGCACACCGGCCTTTCGGCTTCGGCGGCGCTGTGGTAATTGTCGCGCATGAGTGACCAGTCGCAGGGAGACCAGAAACGGGGCGACGATCCCCAGGGAGACGTGCTGCTGCGACAGTTCGTCAACGACATCCCCGTTTACGACTTCGACGACACCACGTTCACCAAACCACGACTGCTGGCGGAGGCCCAGGTGGCCATCGTGACCACCGCTGGCCTGCGCACGGACGGCGACACCTACTGGACACCCGGTGACCAGGCCTTCACCGAGATCCCCGTGGATGCCGACAAGCTGGCGCTCGCGCACTTCAGCCCCAACTTTGACCGCAGCGGTTTCATGGCCGACCCCGAGGTTGTGTTTCCCGTCAAGCGACTGGCCGAACTGGCGGCCGACGGCACCATAGGCAGCGTGGCCCCCCTGCACTACTCGTTCATGGGCGCCCAGCCTGACCACAACCTTGAAACCATGCGCCTGGACAGTGGGCCGGCCTGTGCCGAACGCCTCAAGCGCGACGGAACCGACGTCGTTGTGCTCACCCCCATATGACCGTTCTGCACGCGCACCGTTGGTGTGCTCGCCCACGTTTTTGAGCAGGCAGGGCTGGCGACAGTGGGCCTGTCGTCTGTACGCGGACAGGCCGAGCGCGTGCACGCGCCGCGCATGCTGCACTGCGAGTTTCCGCTGGGACGACCCCTCGGGCGCCCGGGCGACGCTAAGTTTCAGCGCGGAGTTCTGCGCGCCGCCTTCGAGATGTTAGAGGCTCCCTCCGGCCCGGTACTGCTCGATTACCCCGAGGTCATAGTCGACGAACAGGCCGAGCAGTTGTCCTGCCCACTGCCCCCGCGCCACGACGGCGACAGTCACCCAGCCGTTGAAGAAGCACGCGGACTGCGCCCGGCCTTCGAGCGCGCCAGCGAAAACGTTCTGCGCTCGGGCTTCGGCAAAAAACTAACGGCCGACACCGTACCCGACGCCGTGGCAGCCTTCGTGCGCATAGCCGACGGCACGCCCTTTGAAGACGCCGACGTACCCGGCGGTGACCTGTTGGCCGCCGGACATGACCTGCGCTGTTACTACGAACAGGCGGCCATGCAGCTGGCCGATCACGTACCCGCAGCGCGGCAGACCGAAAACTGGGTCTACCGCCAGACCGAAACCGGCAAGGTCATACGTGCCGCCGCCGTGGCCATGAAAGAAGCGGGCGTCGCACAGCCACTGTGGTTCTACCTTCTGCCGGCGAGCCAGGCCGACTGAGTCCAGACAACCGAGAGCCTGGCCCGGCCGGTCAGGCGCCGCCACGCAGGAACCCGCCCCAAGCGCACGAGCAAAGAAGCATGGACCCGCAACCACTTTCAAACCCCACCACCAACGCGCGCGTACTCGAACTGGTATCCGAAGGAGGCCTGCGCGGCCGTCGTTTGCTCGACCTGGGCGCGGGCAACGGCTACCTCGCGCGCCTGCTGGCGGAACGCGCACGCGCCGATGGCCTCGACCCCGGGCAGGTCCTGGCAGCCTGCGACCTGTTTCCCGATTACTTTGACTGCGAAGGAGTCGAGTGCCGCGGCATGCGTTTCATGGACTCCCTGCCCTACGACGACGCGAGTTTCGACTGCGTTTACTCGGTGGAAGTCATCGAGCATCTCGAAAACCCTTATGCCTTCCTGCGCGAAATCTACCGGGTGCTAAAGCCCGGCGGCCTGGCCGTGGTGACAACGCCCAACCTGCTCAACCTGAACTCGAGGCTGGCGTTTGCCGGACGGGGCTTCTGGATGCTGTTCGGGCCCCTGGCCACCGATGAAGAGTCGGCCCGCTACCTGTCGGGACACATAATGCCCATGCACCCCTACTACGTGAACTGGGGAATGGCTCGGGCCGGCTTCGAGCAGGTGACCCACCACCACGACCGCTTCAAAAGCTCGGCCCTGGCGATGCTGCCGCTGGCCTGGCCGCTGATCAAGCTGTCGGAGTGGAAGTCGCGGCGTCGCATGGCGCGCAAGACCCCCGGCCTGCTGGCCGACAACTCTACAGCGCTCGCGGCGATGAACAGCTGGCGCACCTTGTGCGCGCGCAGCACTATCGTCGCCGCAAGAAAACTGTCGGCTTAAAAACGGCCGCGACACGGCCCCGCTTGCTTGCCGATACAAACTGAAGCGAGTAATATCTCTTCAATGCAGTTCTCCCTCTCACTTTCTATGCCGGGGATGCCGATAACGGGCGCCCTGACCGCGACCACCGCTTTCCATAAGCAGGCGGTGGTGTGGATATGCCTCGCTAGTGGCACCGGAGGGCTGCAGCCGATTACCTGACCAACAGGATAAACGGCAAGGAGAATGGCCCTCCCGTCGCACAGGCGACCGGAGGGCTTTTTTGTTGCGCAAAGCGACGGCCCCCGGCAGCTGGCGGCGCGGGTCCGAACGCCATGAATGCGCAAAAACAAAACAACTACACACGTGGGAAGAATCGTTCCCGCGATACCCGGCCGGCCCTGCTTAACCGCGCCATGCTGACCGCGCTGGCCTGTGGGTCAGCGTACGGGTTTTCCATGTCGAGCTTCTACCTGCTGCCCGCGTGGCTGGCTGGTGACCTGGGTGCCAGCGCCGATACCATCGGATCGGTTACGGCTACCTGCGCGCTGGCCACCGTCCTGGCCGCGCCGCTGGTTGCCCGCTGGGCCGACCGCGTGGCGCTGGGTCGGCTGGCCGCCATGGGTTCGGCCACGATGGCGCTGTCGGCAGCGGCATTCTATTTCGTCGAGTCGGTGGGCCCGGCCATGTACCTGCTGCGAGCCGTGCACGGCGCCACGTTCACCGTGGTCTTCACCGCGCTCAACGCGTTGGTTGCCAGGCTGGCCCCACGCGAACGGCTGAGCGAGGCGATGGGGCTGGTCGGCGCCAGTATGCTGGTGATGAACGCCATAGCCCCCGCGCTCATGGAGCCCCTGGCCCACGCCGCCGGCTGGCAGGTGGTGTTCGCCATAGCGGCTGTATCAGCCGCCTTGGCTACCGGGCTTGCGCTTGCCGTCCCCGGAGGCGAAGCAGCCGTTCCAGTGACGCCGCCCGCCCGGGGTACCGGACGCGCGATGATGGCTCGCGGGCAAACTCGACAGTACGCCCTGGTGTCGGCCGTTACCGGTTGCGCCTTCGGGGTGATGTTTACCTTCACGCCGCCGATGGCCCTCGAGCTCGGTCGCGATCACGTGGCCGGGTTCTTTGCAGCCTACGCCGGTGCCGCTGTCTTCGTGCGCCTGCTGCTCGGTGGTCTTCCGGATCGCGTGGGACGCTTTCGCACGGCCGTGGTCTCCCTGCACGTGTACGTGGCCGCCGTCGCGATAACACCAATGCTGGGAGCCGACGCGCTCGAGCTGGCGGGCCTGGTACTGGGCCTGGCCCACGGGCTGTTCTTTCCGTCCCTGCACGGCATGGTGCTGTCGGTCACTCCCGCGCGGGAACACGGCAGGATGATGGCGCTCTTCGTCGCCTCCTTCTACGGAGGCATGTCGGCCGGTGCGTGGGGACTGGGTCAGCTCGCAACCGTTGCCGGCTACCAGTCCACCTACCTCGTAGCGGCCACGCTGCTGCTGCTGGTGGCGCTGGGCTTCGCGTTCTCGCGCGAATTCAGCGGGCGGCCGCGGCCGGTAGCGCCGGGCCAAGCCATGCCCGCCGGGGCTCCTGGAGGGTGAGCGGGGTCAGCCTCCAACCACGCCCTTGAGCACCTGGTCTATGCCGGCCTGGGGCAGCGACATGCCGCCGTCAACGACCAGGTTCTGGCCGGTGACGAAAGCCGCGCCCGGGCCGGCGAGAAAGGCGATGACCGCCGCCACTTCCTCGGCCGTGCCCGCGCGGCCCAGCGGCGTAGCTTCGTTGACGGGCTCGATCAGGCCCTCGATCTGGAACAGCGGCTCGGTCATGGCCGTGCGGACAACGCCAGGCGACACGCAGTTCACGCGGATTTCGGGCGCGAGTTCCTGGGCCAGGGCCTGGGTGAGCGCCACCACGCCGGCCTTGGCCGCCGAGTAGGCCGACTCGCCGCGGGTAGGCCTCGGGGCGCTGCCGGACGCGTTGTTTACGATTGCCGCCCCGGGGCCGGCCGCTCGAAGCGCAGGCAACGCCGCGCGCGTGACGGTAGCAACGGCCGCAAGGTTCACCGACAGCACGCGCTGCCAGTCATCGGCCGCGTGATCTTCAAAGCGCGCCAGGTTGCCGGCGCCGGCGTTGTTTACCAGCAGGTCGAGGCCGCCGAGCGCATCGGTGGCCTGGCCGACCGCTCGCACGACGGCCTGCTCGTCACACACGTCGGCTTCAAGAACCAGCGAGTCGAGGCTTTTGCCCACGGCGCCAAGCCGCTCACCGTCGCGGTCGAGCAGCGCCACGCGCGCACCCTGGGCCACGAGCAGGCGGGCTGTCGCCGCGCCTATGCCCGACGCCGCACCGGTTACCAGCGCGCGCCGTCCCTCGAGTGACCCCGCGTTCACGAAATTGCGTCGTTGCCGTCAGCAGCGCCGTCAGCAGCCTTGTTGTCCTCGCTCCACTGCGTCATCACGGCCATGGTCTCTTCCCAGTTGTAGAGGTCTTCCTGGAAATTAAACTTACCGTCGCCCGCGTACTCGGTCACCGAGATGCCGGCAAACTCGTAGTAGCTGCCGTCGCTTCGCTTGCCCGGCAGTCGATTCCACCACTTGTAGATCACCCGGTTGCCTTCAATGACCACCCACTCGTTGGGATAGGTCCAGCCCTCGCAGAGCTTCATGACCGGCACCAGCCACTCCTTTATCGCGGCGTGGCCGCGGAAGGTGCCCTCGTGGTGCTCCACGTAGACGGCGTCACCGGTAAAGGTATCGGCGAAGGCAGCCCAGTCGTCACGTTCCTGTATCTCGAGGCGCGCCGCGAAGGCAGCTTGCACTTCTTCTCTGTCAAATTGCGTCATAATGTGGCATTTCTAGCCCCTCGCCGCCCCTGTAGAAAGGAAGCGTCCCCATGCCTGACAACCCGAACATACCGATGGTGAATATTGCTGCGCAGGACGCGGTGCTGCGGCCCCTGGTTCAACCGCGTCTCGAGCGCGTGATGGAGTCGGGCCGCTACATCAACGGGCCCGAAGTAGCCGAGCTCGAAGCGGCGCTCGCCGAGTTTACCGGCGCCCACCACGCGGTGGCCTGCTCGTCGGGAACCGACGCACTGCTGATGCTGCTCATGGCCCACGGTGTAGGGCCGGGCGACGCGGTGTTCGTTCCCGCCTTCACCTTTGCCGCCACCGCAGGCGCGGTGGCACTGGCCGGTGCCACGCCGGTATTTGTCGACATAGACGCCGCGACCATGAACATGAGCGCCGACTCGCTGTCCGCGGCCATCGCCGCCACGGCGAAAACTGCACAGGCCACCCCGCGGGCCGTCATCGCCGTGGACCTGTTCGGTCACCTGGCCGACTACGAGACACTGGGGCCGCTGTGCGACCGACACGAGCTGCTGCTGCTCGAGGACGCCGCCCAGTCGATGGGAGCTTCGCGAAGCAGGCGCATGGCGGGCGGCCTCGGTATCGACGCCGCCACGAGTTTCTTTCCGGCCAAGCCGCTGGGCTGCTGGGGTGACGGCGGCATGGTGTTCACTAGTAACAGCGATACCGCTGACCTGCTCAGGTCCATACGCGAACACGGCCAGGGCGGCGACCGCTATCGCAACCTGCGCGTGGGCCTGAACGCGCGCATGGACACCATGCAGGCGGCCGTGCTACTGGCCAGGTTGCCGTTGTTTGAACAAGAACTTAACCGCCGCCGCAAACTCGCCGAGCGTTACGGGCAACTGCTAGCCGCGGCGGCCGAGGCGAGCCCGCATCCGGCCATTACCCTGCCCACGACCGCACCCGGCTCACTACCGGCCTGGGCGCAGTACACGCTGCGGGTGGCCGACCAGCGACGGGACCAGCTACGCGCGGCCCTGGCCGAGCAGGGAATCGCGAGCGGAGTCTACTACCCAGAGTCCTTGAGCAAGCAACCCGCGTTTGCTGACAACTCGGTCGCGCCGGTAGCGCTGACAACAACGGAACAAGCCTGCGGCGAGGTGCTGAGCCTGCCCATTTCGGCCTACCTCGGCGATGACGAGCAAGCGCGCGTGGCCCAAGCCGTTGTTACTGCCCTGCTTGATACGCCGGCTGGGCGCCCCTGACCACGCGCCCCGGTCGTGCGCCGCTGTCTTCGCCGTCACGCTGCACCACCTGCCCAGACACCAGCGTGGCCTTATAGCCGGCGGCCTTCTGCATGAAGCGCGGCGCGCCACCGGGCAGGTCATACACCATGCGCGGCACGCCGATCGACAGGGCGTCGTAGTCGACCAGGTTGATGTCTGCCTTCTGCCCGAGCGTGATCTCTCCCCTGTCATCGAGGCCGTACAAGCGCGCGGTGTCGCGGCTCTGTTTCTTGACCACCGACTCCAGCGACAAGCGCGGCCCGCGACTGCGGTCGCGGGTCCAGTGGGTGAGTAGGAAGGTTGGCACGCTGCTGTCACAGATCATGCGACAGTGGGCGCCACCGTCGCTGCCACCAACGGCCGACAACGGGTGCTCGAGCATATGCCGCACCGGTTCGAGATCACCGTCGGCGTAACCGAGCAGGGCCCACAACACCACTGCGCGCCCCTCATCGCCCAGCAATATGTCCCAGGCAAGTTCGCGCGGATCAATACCGTCACGCGCCGCGCGCGCCGCCAGCGAAGACGAAGCGTCGGGCTCGTAGTCGGGCGGGTCACCCAGTTCGAAAGACTGATGCCACGGGTCTTTCATCATCATGGCGAAAACGTCGTCGTTGGGGTCACACTCGGACAACACCTTGGCGCGAAACGACGGGTCGCGGAGTAAAGGCAGCCGCTGCTCGGGAGTCATGCTCATAAGCGGCGCGAAACTCGGGTATCGCGCAAAGGGGCTCACGCCTTCGAAACTGAACAACAGGCTGGTCGGTCTCCCGAACACCTGCGGGTACACGCGCGCTCCTTCGGAGTCGGCCTGCTCGCAGAGTTGCAGCATCCGCCGCCATGCGTCGGGCTCGAGAGTGTTCTGTCCCAGTAAAAAGGTGATCGGACAGCCGGTGGCCGCCGATACCCTCTGCATCCACGCGATTTCTTTTTCTGGCGCGGCGAGGTCCTCGCCCGACACGCCAGCCGGCGCAACCTCAAAAATGCCGCTGCCGTGTTCGCCCAGCACCCGAGCAAAGGCCATCAGCTCGTCCTCGGCGGCAAAGGTACCGGGCACCGGCTCGCCATCGATGGCCACGTGCAGCAGCGTACGAGAGGACGAAAACCCCAGGGCGCCCGCACGCATGGCCTCGCCCACCAGCTCGGCCATCCTGGCTATGTCTTCGGCGGAAGCCGGCTCGTTGGTCGCACCGCGCTCGCCCATGACGTAGGCCCGGACCGGACCGTGGGCAATGTGCGCGGCCACGTCGATGGCGTGCGGACAGCGTTCGAGCGCGTCGAGGTACTCCGGAAAACTCTCCCAGTCCCAGCGTATGCCCTCGTTGAGCGCGCTGCCGGGAATATCTTCGACGCCCTCCATCAGGCCGACCAGCCACTCGCGCTGCCCCGGAGCGGCCGGCGCAAAGCCAACGCCGCAGTTACCCATGACCACGGTCGTTACCCCGTGCCAGAACGAAGGCGTGAGCAGCGGATCCCAGGTGACCTGGCCGTCGTAGTGCGTGTGCACGTCCACCCAGCCGGGCATCGCCAGCAAGCCCGAGGCGTCGATCTCCTCTTTGCCCTTGCCCGCCACCTGGCCCACTTCGGCCACGTGCCCGTTGTCTATGGCCACGTCGCCTTCGAAGCGCTCGCCACCGGTCCCGTCCACTACAGTTGCGTTGCGAATTACCAGGTCATGCATCACGGTAGTATGCCCGCCCGCAGGGCCTGATGCCACAGTATGTCAGGCGCCAACGCGCAGGCTGTCGACCGGCACCACGCTGCAGCTGGGCATGTCGAGATCTCCGTCAGCGAGCAGCCAGCGGCAGAAAAACACGCCCTCGGGGTGGCCGGCGGTGCTTATCCAGTTGGGCAGGCCTGGATCGACGGCGCTTATTATCACGCGGTAGCTGCCGTCGTCCTCGAACTCGAGCTGCTCACCGTTGATGGCCACGCGCTGGTAGCGGTAGTCGAGCGACTGCATGTAGCGGTTCCACAACTGCAGGCCGAAGTAACAGCAGGGCTGCGGGTGGCCCTCAACGACCAGCGCCTCGTCATCGGCCAGGCTGTAGTTGCCCAGCGCGTACACGTTGTCGGTCGTTCCCCAACCGCTGGCGTTCTTGTCAAACTCTATAAAGCCCAAAAAGTTGTTGGCCTCGCCGAGATCAGGCATGGGCACCGCGCCCATCGTCTGCTCGACAAAACGCGTCGCCGCGCGCAAACGATCGGCCATCTCCTGGTCCGACAGCGGGACGGGAGGACCGATGTCCTCGATCATCTCTATCTCGAGCTCGGCGGGCTCGGCCTCGTCACGGTCGAAAAAATACTGGCGCACGATGAGACAGCTCACGTCCTCGTCGAGCGCGATTACGTTCTTCGCATCACTTAGGGAGGGGCCGTTTTCGCCAGCGCCGGGCAACGACGCCACGGGCACGAGCGACAACTCGAAGGCACCGTTGTCTTCAAACTCGATGTCCCTGTGCGACATACTGGCGGCGATGCGATCCGACCATGAGCCGTCGCGCGGGCCGGCGTAAACGCAAAAACCCAGGTAACAGTGATTGCCCTTACGCCCGTACAGCCGGTAGCTGCGCGTGGGGTCGAGTTGGGTAAAATGATAGTGCGAGTCGACGTTATCACCCAGCATCTTGCGCACCGGCGAGGCCAGCTGCACCAGCGAGGGGCGCAGCGGGTCGTTGTCCAGGTAGAGGTCCACGGCGTAGCCGAGCAGGTGGGTCAGCGAGCGGTAGCCCGCGGCCTGGTCGTGCTCGAGCTTCACCCCACGGTGGGGAGCCAGGAAACTCTCCTCGCCACTCGCGAGTAACTCGACCAGTTGTTTCCATGCCGCCTGCGACAAGGGCGCGAGGGTCTGGTTTTCCATGCTCCTGTCTCCCACGAGCGCAGGCCTTAAGAAAGTAGGCCACCGAAACCCGCGCGGGGAAGCTGGCCTTGCACCCAGCCTCCAGCTGGGCAATCATCGGGCAGCGCCGCATTCAGCCCACGGGAGAAAAGTATGAAAATCCATCGGTCCGAGCCTGGCCCTCTACGCACCAGCCACCGCAAGGCGAGTTGGAAGCCGGTCCTGGCAACCGCAATGCTGCTTGCAACCTGCGCCGCCTTGCCTGCCCCGGCGACGGCGGCAGATCCGCCACCGCCAGGGACAAAGATCGACGGCGGCAACGTCAACGAATGGAAAGAATTCTTCGGCCCGGGAATGCTGTGGGTCGTCGACCGCGGCCTGGAAATCAAGGTTTCTGAGCACCGTCGGCTCACGCACACGCCCCCTTTCATAGCCGCCACCGAAAAATACTCCGGGCAGGTCAGGCTTTCCGAGGACGGCACCCACATGCTCCACCACGTAGCCGGTCTGCCGTTTCCAACCGTGGACGCCAACGATCCGATGATAGCCACCAAGCTGATCTTCAACTTCAATGCCGCCATCGCACCCGACGATTCGGACATTCGAAACTTTGACTGCGACACGGGCGCGGTGGGCAGCAGGGGCGAGCGCCTGACAGTGGAACGGCACTTTCTCATAGACCACATACGCCGCCTTTACATGATCGAACGCACCGAGGTTGAGCCCATACCCGCCTTCGAGGTAAACATCGACCAGGCGCGCTTCAAGGAAGCTCTGTATCCGTTGCTCGAACCCTTCGATCTCAAGGGCGTGGGCTTCACCATGGTGCGCCACCTCGACCATACCAAGCACGACAACTCCTGGCTGTACTTACCCGCCCTGAGGAGAGTGCGCCGGCTGTCGTCGGCCCAGCGCAGCGACGCTCTCTTCGGCCAGGATACCGACGCCGACAGCTACGAGGGTTACCAGGGCAACCCGGCGTGGATGGAATGGAGCTACCTCGGCGAGAAAACCATCCTCGGCACCATGAACGCCGAACACCTGCCCGTGAAGTGGGCAGCTCCTTCGGCCGACTTCATGCACGACGACAAGTGGGAGCCCCGCGACGTGTGGATAGTGGCCGGCAAGTCCAAGCTGCCGCAGTACGCCTACTCCAAGCGGATCATCTACATCGACAAGGAAGTGCATCGCATCCCCTACACCGAGATGTACGACCACGCCGGCGAACTCTGGAAAATGTGGGTCAATAACTACAAGTTTGCCACCCACCCACGACCCGGAGCGCGTTACGGTTCCGAATGGGAGGTAGCCTACCGCCCGTCTATCACCATGGTCGACATGCAACTGGAGCACGCCACCCACTGCTCACTTCCGAGCGACCTGTTTCCTGAGGAACAGGGCTGGTACGTGAACCTGGGCGAAGAAGAAGGCACCACCGAGGATTTCTTCGCGCTGAGCGCGATCATAGCCGCCGGACGCTGACGTCGAGAACGCGGCCGGCTCAGCCCAGCAGCACTTCGCGCGCGAGCTCGGTGTCAAAGTACTCTTTCATCTGCGCGACCTTGCCGTCACACAACTCGAGCAGGAAGTGATAATTCTGATCGTATGATCTGCCACTTGCGTGCACACCGTGGCCCTCGGCTTCTATGGCTACCCGGTCGTCGCCTATCGTCATGGCGGTGATCGTAAACTTCAGCCCCTCGGGGAAGGCCCCCAGTAGTCCATCGCACAGTGCCCTGATCTCGTCGAGGTCGTGCAGGCCCGATATGGGCAGTGACCCGGCCGTCCATACCGTCGCGTCGTCTGTATAACAGCCCAGTATGCGCTCGGTATCGCCGCTCGAAAGGGCATCGATAAAATCACGGGCTATTTCTTCGGCTGCCTGTCTGTCATCGCCCGTGTTGCTCATCGCTGAACCATTAGCCCATGAGGGCCCGGATGGCGACCCGGCGGGTACTGGCGCTTCAGCCGTCCACGCGGTAGAGGCGCCTGACCGCGGCCTCGGTAAAACGAGCAGGCAGCAGTGCCATGGCCGCGGTCAACCACGGGACCTCGCGGCCGACTCTATAGCAGTGCCGCGGCCGGCGGTCCGACAAGGCACGCGCGACCATGCGCGCCACGCCCACGGGCCCGGGACCGCTGCGTTCATCGGCCGCCATGACGGCCACCGCTCGCTCGCGTGCAGCCGCGTAAACATCGATGTGCTGGTCGGCAGACAAGCGGTGATCGCTTATCTCGGTGGCAAAATCGCCGGGCTCCACCAGCGACACCCACACGCCCTGCGCGCGCACTTCCTGGCGCAGGCCCTCGCTGAGCAGCGCCAGGCCGGCCTTGCTCGCCGAGTACCAGGCCTGGAAGGGCAGGCCCACCATCGAGGCCAACGAACCCACGTTGACTATGCGCCCACGTCCGGCGCTGCGCATGGCAGGCAACACCGCGCGCGCCACCCGGGCGGGCCCCAGCAAGTTGACCTGCAACAGCGCCAGCGCCTCGTCGTCGCTGGTTTCTTCAAGAGCGCCACCCATCACGACACCGGCATTGTTGACCAACGCGTCCACTCGGCCTTCGCGCTCGAGCAACTCGCCGACACAGTCGGTCACAGAGCGCTCGCTGGTAACGTCGAGTTCGAGCAACTCAAAACGGCGTTCGTCGCAGGCAGCTGGCTTTCGACTCGTGCCGTACACACGCCACCCCCTCTCGGCCAGCAGCGCCGCGGTTTCGCGCCCGAAGCCCGAAGACGCCCCGGTAACCAGCACCACACCACCGTCACTTTCAGCTGTCATCGCACTTCTCTCCCTGCGGCCGGCCGCGCCCCTGCAAACGAGGCCCTGTCATAAAGGTCACCGCTCCTACGTTATACGCAGAAAACGCCCCAAGGCAGCCCGGGCAATTCGATCCGGCGGCACGGCGAAAGTCACGCCCCTTTTTTCGCCTGCCCAAAGACTGTAGTTTCCAATTCCAGCCTCCCATGAGGGAGCAGCCCTGGTACTTTTGTGGTCAAAGGAACGGACACCCCTTCAAGAGAGCAAACGCAGGAGCAGATGAACCTGCTTTCGGCGGCCACCCTTGCGCACACGCCGTCGCAGACGCTCACGGTGGCCGACCGTATCGAGCAGCGAGCCCTCGACAGCAGCGAGCGCGTGTTCGTGTTCTTCGGCGAGAGGCAACTGACCTACGCCGAGTTCAACAGCCAGGCCAACCGGGTGGCGCACTGGGCCGCAGCCCGGGGCCTTACCCGCGGCGAGCGAGTGGCGTTGATGATGGAAAACCGTCCCGAGTTCCTGGTTGCCTGGGCTGGGCTGTGCAAGCTGGGCGTGGTGACGGTGCTCGTCAATAGCAACAGCACGGGCCAGGTACTCGAACACGCGCTGTCGGTGGCCGACTGCGCGACCGTGATCGTTGGCGAGGAATGCCTCGACCGCGTGGCGAGCCTGGCCGGCGACGCCAGCGCTCGCTACACCTTCGCGGTGATGGCCGACCCCGAGCTCGGCCCCTCGGCCCAGGTTCCGCCCGGCTCCCTTGCCCTCGACCAACTGCTGGCCGACCAGTCCAACGACAACCCCCACCCTTCCGTGCGCGAAGGCCTGCTGGCTGGCGACGACCTGTTCCACGTCTTCACCTCGGGCACCACCGGCCTGCCCAAGGCCGCGCGCTTGAGCCACATGCGCTACCTGGGCGTGGGCGACGGCATGTCGGCCATCGCCGGTTACACGACCAACGACGTGATTTACTGCGTGCTGCCGCTCTACCACGGCGCGGCGGGCATGGTCGTTACCTCGTCGGCCCTGTCGCACGGCGCGGCCATAGCAATGCTGCGGCGCTTCAGCGCCAGCCGCTTCTGGGACGACGCGCGGCGCTACGGGGTGACCGGCTGCCAGTACATAGGCGAGATATGCCGCTACCTGCTCGCGCAAGCACCGCGCGACAACGACCGCGACCACGACCTGCGAGTGATGATGGGCGCGGGCCTGGGGCCCGATATCTGGCAGGAGTTTCAGCAACGCTTTGGCGTCGAGCGCATACTCGAAGGCTGGTCGTCGACCGAGGCCAACACCTCGCTCATCAACCTCGACAACCGCGTAGGCTCCTGCGGGCGCATGCCGTTTCCCCAGATGCACAACGGCCGACTGATACGCTACGACGACCAGGCCGACAGTCATCCGCGCAATACCGAGGGCTTCTGCATCGAATGCGAGGTGGGCGAGACCGGCGAGTTCGTGGGCATGGTACCCGACCTGCCCGACTCGGGCGCCGGCCGCTTCGAGGGCTACACCGACCCCGAGGCCACGAGCGCCAAGCTGTTGGCCGACGTCTTCGCCCCCGGCGACAGCTGGTACCGCAGCGGCGACCTTTTGCGGCACGACGAGGACGGTTACTACTACTTTGTTGACCGCGTGGGCGACACCTTTCGATGGAAATCAGAAAACGTATCGACCCAGGAGGTCGCCGAGGCGCTGTCCGGTTTCGACGGACTGCTGCTGGCCAACGTGTACGGCGTGCGCGTGCCCGGCACAGAGGGGCGCGCCGGCATGGCCGCGCTCATCGTCGATCACGCCGACGGCTTTGACGGCCGCGCGTTCTTCGAGCACTGCAGCGAGCGCCTGGCGGCCTACGCGCAACCGGTGTTCCTGCGCCTGTCGCGACAGGCCGACATGACCAGCACCTTCAAACTGCGCAAAGTCGACTTGCAGCGCGATGGCTACGATCCGGCGAACGCAAAAGACGACCCGCTGCTCGTGCGCGACGACGCGCAAAAGAGTTTCGTCCCGCTCAACTCCGACAGCCTGGCCGCGGCCGGCTACCCGCCTTTTGAGGCGGAACGGGACTCGTGAGCCCCGAAGCGCTGGCCCTCACCGCCGCCGTAATGTTACTGGCAGCCTTCACGCAGGGCTTTGTCGGCTTCGGCTTCGGCGCCATCGCCATGGTGGGTACGGTGGTGGCCTCCGACCTGCTGCACGCCTCGGGCGTGGTCAACGTGGCCGGCCTGGCCATGAACCTGGGCGCGCTGTACATGCTGCGTCACCACCTTCTGCTACCGCTGCTCAAACGCACGGCACTGCCCGCCATCGCCGGGGTGGCTTTGGGCGTTACGGCCTTGGCCAGCCTCGACACGGTGCTGATGACGCGCGTGTTCGGCGGCATGATCCTTGTCGTGTCGATGCTGAACCTGCGCGGCGGCGAGCTCACGAAAAACCCGCCCGCGTGGACAGACATGCTGGCAGGCCTGGCCGGCGGCTCGCTGGCGGGCGCTTTTAACGCCGGCGGACCACCGCTGATCATTCAGTTTTACCGGCAGGACGAGGATCCCGAAGCGCTCAAGGCCACTTTGCAGGCCCTGTTCCTGGTCATGGGGCTGGCGCGATTGCCGGTGGCCGCCTCGCGCGGGCTGATAAGCGGCGAGATCGTGGTCGAAGCCT